>CAYPCH010000010.1:0-31511 GCA_964409165.1 uncultured Oscillospiraceae bacterium
ACTCAACTTTCCCACTTATAGTATTTTGAGGCTCTGGTTGCTCACAAGTTAAGGGTAAAAAGTTTACTTTTTGACCGCGGTGAGCAATGCTACGTTAGTGGCAAAGAGCCCATAAATACTGTGGGAAAGTTGAGTCAATACTAGTAACATCAACTTTATTATCATATTGTAACATCTTTATCTTTTGCTGTAAACATCGGTAACGCCCGGGTCAATATGCTTTATATCTATCATTTGATGAAAAAGCCCATTCTTCGTAAATATTCAATTATAATAAAAAACTTCGGGACATCAAGTCCCAAAGTTTTTTGCCGGATTTCCTTTCAGGAAATGATCTTAATTAAAAAGCCGGAATTGTGCTCCCGGCTTTTTGCAAATTCATTAAATTTCGTTTTAAAAAAATTTCGTACCCATCGAGGGTACTCATTTTTACCTCTTTCATTTCACTCCAAGAGGTCTAACAAAAATAAGTACCCATCGAGGGTACTCATTTTTACCTCTTTCATTTCACTCCAAGAGGTCTAACCAAGTGAGTCAAAAAGAACCGTCCCCTTTGACTCTTAGAACTTCTTTAACCTTTGCTGTGATTTCCTTTGAAGTCAAACGGTATTCTTCCAGCAAGTCTTTTACTGCGCCGGATTTACCGAATTCATCCATGATTCCTACCATTTTTAGAGGTACAGGGCAATTTTGCACCAACACCTCTGCAACAGCTCCTCCAAGTCCGCCTAAAACGGTGTGATCCTCGCATGTCACTATTGCACCGGTCTTTCTTGCGGCATTAACTATAATTTCTGCATCAATCGGCTTAATTGTATGTATGTTGATAAGCCCTGCGCTAATTCCTTCTCTTCTCAAAAGCTCCACAGCCTCAACAGCCATAGGGGTCATAATGCCGGTAGCAATTATTGTTACGTCGCTGCCTTCAGCAATAGAAACTCCTTTGCCCAGTTCAAATTTATAACTGCTTTCATCAAATACCGCAGGCATTGCAGACCTTGTAAACCTCAGATAAAAAGGTCCTTCAGTCTTATAGGCTGCTATTGTTGCATACCTTGCTTCTACAGCATCAGCAGGGCTTATAACCGTCATATTCGGAATAGCCCTCATTAAAGCCAAATCTTCAATAGCCTGATGGGAAGCACCGTCCTCACCAACAGTAATACCGGCATGGGTTGCGCCTATTTTGACATTTAATTTGGGGTAGCATATGGAGTTTCTTACCTGCTCATATGCCCTTCCTGAAGCAAACATTGCAAAGGTACTTGCGAATACTATCTTGCCGCATGTAGCCATTCCTGCTGCCGCAGCCATCATGTTACACTCGGCAATACCCATATTTATAAATCTTTCAGGATATTTCTTTTTAAACACTTCAGTCTTTGTCGATTTTGAAAGGTCGGCATCCATTACCACAAGCCTGGGATCTGCACCAATTTCCGCAAGTGCATTACCGTACGCTTCCCTGGTCGCTATACTCTTTTGCATATCATTAAGCCTCCAATCCTGCTAAATATTTATCCAATTCACCAATGGCCTGATCCCTCTGTTCCTGATTTGGAGCAGAACCGTGCCAACCGGCCTGATCTTCCATGAAGGATACTCCCTTGCCTTTTATTGTTTCGGCAATAATCATGGTAGGCTTTCCCTGAGTTGCTTTACCCTGCTTGACAGCATCAACTAAAGCTTCAATATCATGTCCGTCCACAATTATCACATTCCATCCGAAAGCTTTGAACTTCTCATCTACCGGCTCGGGTGACATTACATCAGTTATTTTTCCGTCTATCTGCAAACCGTTATGGTCTAAAAACGCAATAATATTGTCAAGCTTGTAATGAGCGGCTGACATCAAAGCCTCCCACACCTGACCTTCCTGAATTTCACCATCTCCTAAAAGAGCATAAACATAATAGTCCTTCTTATCAATTTTTCCAGCCAAAGCCATACCTACAGCAGCAGATATTCCTTGCCCCAAAGAACCTGTCGACATGTCAACTCCGGGTATGTATCCTCGGCTCGGATGCCCTTGTAAAAAGCTGTCTATCTGCCTGAATTTCGGTATCTCTTCTTTTGGGAAAAAACCCTTTTCTGCAAGAGTACCGTAAAATGCCGGTGAACAATGTCCTTTTGACAATACAAACCTGTCTCTGTCTTCCCAATCAGGGTCTTCCGGCTTCACCCTCATTTCATTGAAATATAAAACTGTCATTATATCGGCGCTAGATAGAGAACCTCCGGGATGTCCCGACTTTGCATGATATACTGCTTCTATGATATGCTTTCTGATTTTGGTTGAAATTGCCTTAAGTTCTTTAAGTTTCTTTCCGTCCATAATCCGCTCTCCCTGTTCTTTTAAAATTGATCATTACAGTAAAATAGTATACTATAGTAAAAATCATAAGTCCATAGTTTATAAGGATAAAAATAGATTTAAATTGTATTGCTTGATTGTATTTTGTTTTACTGCTCATAAGTCTTGAAGCCTTCTCCGAGTACTTCCCTTATATCCGCAAGTATGATAAACGCCTTATCATCAATTCCTTTTACGATTTTTTTAAGCAACGTCAATTGTCCTCTATGCACAACACATAAAAGAACCTCCTTGTCACTACCTGTATAAATTCCTCTGCCTTTCAAAGATGTGACACCCCTGTCGAGTTCACTTAATATTATAGATGCTATTTCTTCGGAATGATCGGATATAATAAAAAGGGCTTTTGCAAAATTTACACCCTCAAGAATTGCATCAATCACTTTTGAACTTATATAAAGAGTAACAATAGCATACAATGCAAGCTGAAAACTCTTAAACACAACCGCCGCAAAAATAATGACACTTGAATCGAGTAGCAGAAGGGTCTGTCCCATTGTAAACGTAGGCGCAAAGTGATTTATTATCTTTGCTGCAAGGTCTGTACCTCCCGTTGTGGCATTTGATCTGAATACCAATCCGAGTCCAACACCCATAAGAAATCCTCCGAAAATGGAATAAAGCAAAATATCAGGAGAATAGGGCTCATCCTGAAAATGTGCAAGATAATTCTGAACAAAATTCCTTGTTATAAGCTTGGAGGAATCAACAAAAACTGATAGAATAACTGTTGCAAACAGTGTTTTTATTATAAAACGCCTGCCTATAAAACGTATTCCAAGAATAAACAAAGGTATATTAATGATAAGCATTGTTACTCCTACCGGAAACCTTCCGCTGCTTATGTGGTAAATAACCGTTGCTACACCGCTTGCCCCGCCAGGCGCTATTTTGTATGGAATCAAAAAAGCATTTATAGCAATGGCCGTTATTACTGTTCCTGAAATTATAAGCAAATAGTCCTTGAACCCTTTCATTTTTTCTTGAGAACTCATATTTTACCTCAAATTAATTAAAAATACTTAAAGGGATCGAACCTCACACAGATTAATTTGATACCTCATAAGGTTCGTTATCTCTATGTTGCCCATATAACAAACAGTTAATGCTTTTAGTCACAATCCCGCTTATTTTTACTGTGGTATTGAAAATGTTACATAAATTTAACTTTCCTGTCTGCATTAACATATTTGCAGCTATAAATAGCCTTATGCTATAATATGAGAGGCAAAGAAAGGGGATATTATATGAAGGTTCTTCATTTGATCGGCGGAGGAGATATAGGGGGAGCAAAAAGCCATGTACTGTCACTTGTCAAAGAACTTGGAAAACATATAGATGTCAAATTGATAAGCTTCAGAACCGGTGCTTTTGCAGACGATGCCCGTGACATGGGAATAAATGTTGAAATAGTAAAAACAGGAACCATTATAAGTGATGTAAAAAGGGTATTGAGGATTATTAATGCAGAGGGCTATGACCTTATACACTCCCATGGGGCTAAAGCAAATATGATTGCTGTATATGTCAAGAAAATTGCAAACCTTCCCATTGTTACCACTGTCCACAGTGACTACAGACTTGACTATCTCCAGAACATTATAAAAATGTTCTCCTTCGGTATAATAAACACTCTAGCATTAAGGTTTATCGATTACTATATCGGTGTATCGAGAAACTTTAAAGAAATGCTCGTAAAAAGAAGATTCAGCCCTCAAGACATATTTACAGTATATAATGGTATTGATTTTAGTGAAAAAGAACTTAAGTATACAAGGAAAGAATTTCTGTCAAAATATAATTTGCACTTTGATGATGATATTGTAGTGGTCGGAATTCTTGCACGCCTAGACCCTGTAAAAGGTCTTACTACATTCCTTCAGGCTGCAAAAGCTGTTATTGAAAAGAACCCTTCCGTAAGGTTTCTAATAGCAGGAGACGGCGATGAAAGGAAGTCTCTTGAGCATAAAGCATCCTCATTGGGACTCAAAGATAAAGTTTTTTTCATGGGTTTTATAAATGAACCCTATGAGTTTATAAACTGCATAGACATAAATGTACTTACATCAATAAGTGAAAGCTTCCCCTATGCAATCCTTGAGGGCACATTATTCAAAAAAGCAACTGTAAGCAGCAATGTCGGAGGAATCTCGGATCTCATTGAAAATGGCGTAAACGGCTTTCTCTTTGAACCGAAAGATTATAAAACACTAGCCCACCATTTGCTTTCACTAGCCGATGATACCGGATTAAGACTTGAAATGGGCGATAAAATACACGAAAAGGCAAGTAGCCTGTTCTCTCTTGAAAACATGTGCAAAACCCAACTTGGCATATATGAGACAATTCTTGTGAGAGAATCGGGTGGCAAAAGAGCCAAAAACCACTTTGATGCTGTTATTTCAGGCTATTACGGCTTTAAAAATATTGGTGATGACGCCATGCTCAAGGCAATAATTGATAACCTGCGAATGCAAAGGAATGATATCAAAATAACTGTATTGTCAAAGAACCCCATCGAAACAAGGCGCACTTATAATGTTGATGCTATTAACAGGTTTAATCTGTTTAGCATTTTTGGAGTAATGAAGAATTCAAGACTTTTTATAAACGGCGGCGGAAGCCTTATACAGGACAACACCAGTTCCCGGTCTCTTTTTTACTATCTCGGAATGATATGGCTGGCAAAAAAGCTGGATATGAAAGTTATGCTTTATGCTAATGGAATCGGACCCTTGAACAAGGAAACCAACCGAAAGCTTACAAAAAAGGTTCTGAACCATGTCGATGTCATCACTTTAAGGGAAGAACTCTCGCTTGAAGAGCTTCACAGTGTCGGCATAAATAAACCTAAGGTTACTATAACCGCAGATCCCGCCCTTACTATTGAGCCAGAAAACGAAGAACACATAATCCGTATACTGGCAAATGAAGGCATTGACCCGGGTGGCGAGCTTGTAGGTTTCTCTGTAAGAAAGTGGTGGGATCATGAAAAATATGAAGAAACAATTGCAGGTTTGGCTGATTATTTAATTGACAGATATAATGTTAAGCCCCTGTTTATACCAATGCATTTCCCGGAAGATGTCCATATTATCGAAAATATTGTTTCCAAGATGAAAGGTAAAGGCTATGTTATAAAAAACAAACCCAGCGTGTCTGAAATGCTCGGTATTATAAGAAAAACACAACTTCTTATCGGCATGAGACTTCATGCCCTGATTTTCGCAGCCGGGCTTGGCATTCCAATTGTCGGAATGGTGTATGAGCCAAAAGTTGAAGGATTCCTGCAATACATCGGCCAGGTTTCTGCCGGACATGTAAGCCAGCTGGAATTGGACAAATTGAAAAAAACAGTGGATGATGTATGGGCAAGAAGAGATACTATTAAAAAAGACTTAGAAGCCTCCGTCGAATCTCTCAAGGAAAAAGCCTTAAGCAATGCCGAAATAGCAGTTAAACTTATAGACGAATAATATTTATTTATAACGCTCATAGCAGAATGGAATTTATAGTAATTTTGCACTTTTGAATAATTTAAAACAGAGGGGATATATATGCGAAATACGGTAAATATACTGGGAATACCTGTGGATAATGTTACAATGCAGGAAGCTGTAAAGAAACTGGAGGATTTTGTCTCTAAAAGCAAGGTTCATACTGTTTATACACCCAATGCCGAGATAATGATGCAGGCTCAAAGAGACCCCAAGCTCAAAGAAATACTTTGCAGAGCTGATCTTCTTGTCCCTGACGGGGCTGGCGTGATACTGGCTTCAAAAATACTTAAGACACCATTAAAGGAGAGAGTTGCCGGTCTTGATATGACAAAAAAACTGCTTGAAATTTCTTCAGACAAGCATACTCGGTTCTTCTTCTTTGGCGGAAAGTCAGGCGTAGCTGAAAAAGCCGTAGAAAACTTAAAGATGAAAAACATCAATATAGAAGTGGCGGGAATAAGAAACGGATACTTCAACGACGAAGAAGAAGATGAAATCATAGACCTGATTAACTCTTCAAAGACAGATGTACTTCTTGTTGCATTAGGCGTCCCCAGACAGGAACAATGGATTTACAAGAACAGGGACAGAATCAACGCAAAGGTCTGCATTGGTGTAGGCGGTACTTTTGATATACTGGCGGGAGTTGCCAAACGCGCCCCGAAATTTTTCAGGAATAACGGACTGGAATGGCTGTACAGGCTTTATAAGGAACCTTGGCGTTATAAAAGAATGATGGATCTTCCAAGGTTTATTATTCTGGTCACACTAAAGGGAAGATCAAAACAATATAAAGGGGACAGCTCCGGGTAAATTAATCCCCAGACTCTTCTGTCCCAGTCACATCATCCTCATTCTCTTTCTCATTCTCATTCTCTTTCTCATTCTCTTTCTCATTCTCTTTCTCATTCTCTGTTTCAGCTTCCACATCAGATGCCATGTCATCCTTCTTGACTTCAACCTTTTTTCCGTCTATTGTATATGGTCCTTTAACAAGAACCCATGCCTTTTGACTTACAACCTTCAGACCTCTGCCATCATCTCTTGATATCATGAGCAAATGGTTTAACGGCACATCCTGATCTGTGCCTATATCAGCTCCAGTTCCGGAAGTAATATCCGATAGACCTCCGCCTTTACCTCCAATAGCTTTGGCTTTGCCTCCTCTTAGTATTATTTCCGCACTTTCCCCTGCAATAAGAACCTGCTTTTCATTAAGCTCCAAGGCTTCAAACTTACCATACTTTTCGGCATCGTTTATTCTGTCGGACATCTTATCTATCATTGTCTTATACTCGGCATTTTTTTTAGTCTGAGATTCCAGCATAGTCTTGTACGCTTCATTCTGAGCAATAAGTTCCTCAAGCTTTTTACTGATTTCATCAATACTTTGGGCAAAGCTGTCATCCGATTCCTTGAGCTTATCCATGCCGGCGCTCACAACACTACCCATTTCATTTACCTTGCTATCAACATAACTCTGTGACACAAGCGGATCCTTATCCGAACCCGGTTCAGCACCCGATGCCTGAACCACCTGAACAATATGTACCAACGCAACACTTACAATCAAAAGTAAAAACAGTTTCCCTGTCTTTGCAGTATTCCCCATCATTTTCATCCTTTGTATCCCCCTGATTTCTTATCCTCTACATTTCCGTCAATCCGAAACTGATAGTCAGAGCCTCATTTACCTTCTCCATCAGTTCGTCATCAAGATGTCCTATTTTTTCTCTCAGCCTTTTCTTGTCGATAGTCCTTATCTGCTCCAAAAGAATAACGGAATCCTTTGGAAGTCCGTAGTCTTTGGCATTAAGTTCTATATGTGTAGGCAGTTTTGCTTTATTTATTTGCGACGTAATAGCCGAAGCTATAACTGTAGGGCTATATTTATTTCCTATGTCATTCTGAACAATCAATACAGGTCTTACGCCTCCCTGTTCAGAGCCTATGACCGGACTCAGGTCGGCATAATATATGTCACCGCGTTTTATTACCACTATTTCTCCAACTCCCTAAGGCCGTCCTCATATTTTTGCTGTTGATCGTTGTCAGCTTCAAAACATATTTCTGCAAGCGTTGCATTAATTTCTGCCATTTGCTTGTACCCTTTCTTCATCCTATCCCTCATTTCAATTCTTCTTTTCTCACGAATATAAAGCTTCATAGCTTCCCTGACAAATTCACTTCTATTAATATTTTCCATAGCAACTATGGTGTCAACCTCTTTTAGCAAATTATCTGGAAGGCTGATTAAAATTTTCTTTAACTGTGCCAAAATAAAACCCCCACTTCTTTATTTGGGTTAATACCTAAAGAAAAATTCAAATGATAAATTAACTACAGCTTGTAAAAATAGCACTAAAATGTGGCAAATCCATCAAAAACAAAGTTGTACCTGATATCCCCTTGAAGTTAAGCTCACAAAAAAATTATTGTGCCTATATAGCGCATACTTATATATATAATTATATCGCTCATCATATGCAAGGGTCAAATTAAAATTTAGTTACCGTTACATTAAAAGCCCATGTAAATAATACCATATGCCCCCCCAAACCGTAGTTGCAATATTATACAATTCCAGACATATCCGTAATCTATTGCCAAGTTCAGTTATAGTGTATATTATTTCATGTACCAACAACATTTCCGTAACCAAAATGAACATGCGTTACGTAATATTTACCGTCTATATATTTTTTTATATTCTACTTCAACTTATACATATATTTTTCTGAAATTGTATAATATCTCTATATTTTTCTCTGAACATTAATATATTATACCAGTTATGTCAAAGTTCCGTTTAAATGTTAAAACCCTAATAATTTTTGAGTGACTTTTTCAGGAAGTATTTTTTTGCACAATAGAATTGATAAATATGAACATGAAAAAACAATTCCTATACTAATAATTTGATAAATGGGTTGAAATCTGAACAATACGTCGATTGGTTTTAAAACCTTATCAACAACCATTTGAACAAACATGTGGATAAAATATATGCCAAATGATACTTGCCCTATTCTTGTTAACAAACTATATTTGTTAAGAAATACACTTTTATTTTTTAAGTTGTATAAAAACAAAATTAAAGAAATTGAATACACAAAAGAGGTTATTTTCATTGTGCCAAAAGCATGACCGACATTGATTTTTATTAAAAGAAAAGATTCTATAAGCTGTAATAGGAAGGAGGTACATAAAACAACCGCAATAACTTTAGTTGGTTTTGGAATTTTATCCATAATCATTCCCATGTAAAAGTAATAAACCCATATAGTTATTAATAAGTTTATATTTGGTGGAGATATGTTAGCAAATTTAACATAGCTCATACCTATGAGAGATACTAAATTGATAAGAAAAATCAACAAATGCAAGTTCTTACCTTTTGCGTATTGCAACAATGGATATATTATATAGAATTGTGAAATAAGTATTATAAAATAATACGGTGGCATTATGCTCCCGGTTAATATCATTTTAAATATATTCTCTTCAGTTATATCATAAGAAGTTAGTACTGTTTTAAGTACTATTGCTATAAAAGTCCAGAACAAATAAGGTACTATTATACGTAGCAATCTATTATTCAAAAAACTAAGGTAGTCTTTTAATGTTTTAACCTGTTTTTTTGAAACCCAATACCCTGATATAAACAAAAATATCGGTACCGCTGATGTAACTATTTGCCTCATAATTATTCCGAAGTACAAATTATATTTATACGGATAAGGACTATCATAAAAATTAATCGTGATTCCAACAGAATGTATAATAATAACAGCAATTATAGCTATACCTCGTAAGTTATCAAAAAAATACTTCCGGTTATCTTTTGATGCGTTAACACTCATTATTTTAACTCCCTCACGAATTAGTATTTCTAACCCCATTATAATGGGATGAATTGACATTGTCAACACAATTCCATCTCAAGGGTTCATAATATAAAATCAAATATCCTCTTTATTTAACAAGTGTGCAATTTTTCAAACGGAAAAGATGCCTCACTTCCATTATTAATAATAGTAATTACATAACCTTATCCTTATTGTTTTTGATATACTCCTCAACAATTAATTTATCATCCTCATCTACAGGTATAATACCCAAGTATTTATAATCCCAAATTAAATGTCCTTCATATGGGCTTGCATCAGAAAGGTCGGTATAATCATAATCAATTTTGAATTTTCCTGAGCTTTCGAGAACAAATGTCAAATTAGTCCATACTTCCTGACCGTTATTTTCAAACTCATTCCAAAGCTCTTCCAAATTAGCTACCAGCTTATCCCACTGATTATTAAATTCTTCTTCTGTTATTTCAAACAATTCTGTAATATCACGGCCATATATCGCTTCATTACTGCCTTTTGGATAGTAATTAAAGAATGCCGTCTGCATATCTTCGTTAATTTCTCCATACAGAAAAACCTTGTACCATTGTTCTGGTATAGTTTCGTTTAGAGTGTTTGCAATTTTATTATAAATTTGATTTAATCTTTCTTCCATTTTATTTTCCTTCTGGTCTATTCTTTAATGTTCTTGTTTCTGGTTTTCTATTTCCGATTTTTTGTTCAATTCTAAACTTAGTAGGGCGTTGTGAATCACCTTCATATATAGGCGTTATTTTAACTTTTACGTCCTTGGGAGGCACGGCTTTAATGCCTTAATCCAATCATTCTCAAGTTTCTTCCACTCACCTTTGTTTAGGTTTCCATTCATAGACACTAAATTATCGAAGCTGCCAGAGCCTTTAAATATTGATGCTATTAAATGACCACCATTTTAGTTTCAAATTTACCAAGCTTTAAGCCTTTGGTCACCTGCTGTTTGATATTGTTTTTTTGTTTTTGTCCGTACCCTTTTTATATTTGACAATAATCCTCTTTTTCTTTAAGCTGTTGTTATTTTCTTTTCCCATTTGCACTTGATTAATTCCGGTTTGAAATAGACTTTCAATGGAATTATAAACAGCTTGGTTTACCGTTTCAATATTTTTCTCCTGTGAATGTTTGTTCATTTTCTTCTTTGGTGCAGCCTGAACAATTTCAGCCTGCCTTCGCTCGTCCCTTATATACCTATATCAAATAATTGAGAACATTATAAACCTTTCCGTCCTTCAAATAAACCCTGGGTATTCTCTTACCGATGATGCAAACCACCTCATAATTGATTGTTCCTATGTCTTTTGCCACATCCTCAATCTTAATTTCGCTACCGTTCTGCCTTCCGAATAGCACAACCTCGTCCCCTACCTTTACATCGCCGGTTATATCTGTTATGTCAATCATACACTGGTCCATGCATATCTTCCCAACAATCGGAACAGGTTGCCCGTTTACCAATACTTTTCCCTTACCGGTAAGAATCCTTGTATAGCCGTCGGCATAACCTATTGGCAGTGTGGCAATCCTGCTTTCACGTTCGGTTTTGAATATTCTGCCGTAACTTATGCAGGAATCCTTCTCAACATCCTTGACAAGTATGATGTTTGCCTTAAGAGTCATTGCAGGTCTCAAGTCAATCCGGGACTTGTCAACTTCATCAGAAGGATACATTCCGTATATTATTATACCCGGACGCACCATGTTGAGGTGCATTTCAGGAAACTGTATTATACCTGCGCTGTTGCATACATGCTTAACCGGAATATATACCCCTATCCTGTTAAGCTCGCTTACTATACTCATAAACCTCTCAAACTGCATATAGGTATAGCTTCCATCCGTCTCATCCGCTGAAGCAAAATGAGTAAACAAGCCTTCTATAATAATTTTGGGAAGCTTGCTTATTCTGACAACATCCTTCACAGCACTGTAACCCGGCATAAATCCCACCCGTGTCATGCCTGTATCTATCTTAATATGAATCTTGACATTTTTATCAAGCTTAACCGCAGCCTCTGACAGAGCTTGTGCCAAATCGTGGCTGAAAACCGTCTGGGTCACATCATTCTGAATTATTTCCTCTGCCCTTCTCGGGTCGGTATAGCTTAAGAGAAGTATGGGAACGCTTATGCCGTTTTGCCTGAGCTGTATGGCCTCATCAAGCATTGAAACAGCAAGACGGGTAACTCCGTTGTCAATAAGCGTTTTTGCAGTCTCCATAACACCGTGCCCATAGGCATCGGCTTTCACAACTCCCATTATTTCCGCTTTTTTATCGGTTATACGTCGTATCTCTCTCACATTATGGGCAATATTATCAAGGTTTACCTCTGCCCATGACCTGTTGAACTTGTATCCCATTACAATCCCCTTCATCTGTTGCTTTATGTATCTGTTTAACACTGCCTTGCATATCAAAATGCATTCTTTGAATTTCCCAGGCAAAAAGTTTACTCCATCGTTTTGGCTATATACTTTACTACGTCTGTCCTGCTTATTATTCCCACAAGCTTTGAAGCCTTTACTACAGGTATCCTGTTTATATCTTGTTCCACCATTAATTCTGCAATCCTTTCAATGTCAGTATCTTCATCCACAGTAACAACCTTTTTCGTCATAATCTCTTCAGCTTTTGTAGCTACAAGCTTTCTCAGTTCCTCATTGTAATTCTTTACGCTTTTTAAAAATATCAGCCCTCCAAGTATCTCCACAACCGGTGGAAAGCGAGGTTCGATTTTCTTGTACAATAAATCCTTTTGAGTAACAACTCCAATAACACTGTTGTCATCATCCACTACAGGCACACCGCTTATATTTTTTTCTGTAAGAATATGTGCAATTTCTTCTATTGTTGCATCCTTCTTAACCGTAATAACATCTGCAGACATTATATCCTTTGCTTTCACAGATATCACTCCTATCACATTTTTTACTTACCTGCCGGTACTTATTAGTTTCTTAATAATACCGGGAAGCTCTTGAACAAGATCTCCTGCAACAATCCCATGCTCGCCTTTAACACCAGCAGCACTGTCACCACTTAGTCCATGCAGGTATACCCCCGCCACTGCAGCATCTACAGGATTCAATCCCTGTCCTATAAGACTTGTTATTATGCCAGTAAGTACATCTCCGGTTCCTCCCGTTGACATTCCGGAATTACCGTTAATATTTATATATACCCTGCCGTCCGGTGATGCAACGATAGTCCTTGACCCTTTAAGTACCGTTACAACATCCCACTTTCGCGAAAAATCCCGTGCAATCTTGATCCTGTCACTTTGTACTTCTTTAATGCTCACTCCAAGAAGCCTTGCCATTTCACCGGGATGAGGCGTGAAAACTATCTGTGCCTTTTTCCGATTCAATACAGATACATCTTTTGCTACAGCGTTTATTCCATCGGCGTCAATTACCAGAGGTTTTAGTGAATTCTCAATTACCCTTGCTACCACATCAATAACATCGCCCTTTAGTGAAAGCCCGGGACCTATAGCCACTGCATCCAGCTTTTCAATTTGTTCCAAAATTTCAGGAATAGCTTTTTTTGATAGGCATCCCATTTTTTCGTCCTCAAGAGAAATTGTTACCGATTCAATCAGATTTGATTCATAGATCGGAACAAGAGAGGATGGAACCGCCATATATACCAACCCTGCTCCCGAACGCAGAGCTGCACCTCCTGTAAGGCATCCGGCACCTGTCATCCCTGTAGATCCCGTTATAATAAGAAGCTTCCCACAATCTCCCTTATTGCTTTCGGGGTATCTTATCGGTATAAGCTTCTTAACACGCTCCTCGTCTATAACATAATTTTTTATATCAGAATTTTGTACTGCAATTTCAGGTATGCCTATGTCCGAAACCACCAGCTTGCCGATAAACCCACAGCCGGGGTGCAAAAAGTGTCCGGGCTTGGGCAATGCAAAAGTTACTGTTTTATATGCCTTTATGCATACACCGTGTATTTCTCCTGTCTCACCGTTTACTCCTGAAGGTATATCTATTGCTAAGACCGGTATTTTTTCTCCGTTTATAAAGTCCAGAACTTCTCTTATAATTCCTTTTATTTCTCCTTTAAGACCGGTTCCCAATATGCCGTCAACTATAAGGTCTACCTTCCCTATTAAGCCTGTCGCAGCTTCAAGTGAAGGATCGTCAGCAATTTCCATTGTTGTGACGCCCATCTTATAAAGTATCCCAAGATTAATTGCTGCGTCTCCCGCTATTTCTCTTTTGTCTGCCGTTATAAGCACCGTTACTTGCGCACCTTTGTTATATAAGTGCCTTGCAACGGCAAAGGCGTCACCGCCATTGTTTCCCTTACCTGCAAAGAGACATATTGCTTTACCTTTTATGTCTCCAAAATCCCCAACTATCTCATTCACTATCCCCAGAGCAGCATTCTCCATCAGCACAACTCCAGGTATACCGATACTTTGTATGGCAAATTCATCAATTTCCTTCATTTGTGAGGGTGTAACTACTTTCATGCTGTTCCTCCTAATTGCCAAAATGCTGTCTATCAAGCTTTTCAAGCTCTTCTGCACCCAGCAAATCGTGAAAATACGAATAAGAATCCGTAGAGTCTTCGGAAAGTCTTCCCTTTTCTTCAATGTATTCTTCAAGTTTTTTCTTCGTTACTTCTATTAGTGTTTCCAATTCTTTTATGCGGTTTCGGTTTTCACTTATTCCTAAATACACCAAATTCACAGTACTCTCCAATAGATCAAGGTTTGCTTCCCTTATCATGCGTGGAATATTCTCAAGCTGAATCTCCAATTTCTTAAGCCGTTCATTTATTTGCTTTATCTCTTTTTCACAGCTTTGCATTTCGCTTTGAGCTTTAGGATCGTTCTTTTCAAATACTTCCGTGGTCAACTTAAGAATCTTGTCCATACACATTTTTTTGCGCAATAGGATTTCTTTTGATTCAGTATTCAAGCGGGCTTCTTCTTTGAGAAGCTCCCTTAGCTTTTTCTCGTAAATCCTTATTTCATCCGACTTTTCAACACTATTAAAAAGTGCATTCCATCTCTCATCCAGTATAAGAATTGAAATGTCATTCTTTCGGAGTGTACTTTTATCAAAATTCCTTTTCTTTTTGCCCTTGAAATTAAAAATACCCATCATACAATTAAAACCTCACATTCCTAGTCAATCAAAGGATATTTAATATAACGCATCCATTAATATTATCGGCTTAATTGTATTTTTTTGTTACAGGACTCTTTACCGACAGCTTTCTTCCCCTCTTGCGTGCTATGTTGGATGCGGAAATTACAATTCCTGCAACCACCCAAAATATTAACATTACCCTTGGATAATACCAGATGTATTCAACAAATCCAGCAACCAGTACCCCAGCCAAAGAAGCTATCCCTGCCGTCAGTACATTTTTCAAAGGTCGTGACACCGTTGAGTATATGTTCAAGATTGAGTTTTTCATTGTACGTACTATAAACCATACAAACGATATAAAACCAACAATCCCGATTTCCACCCACATCTGAAGATAGAGCACATGCATATGGGGCGCCGTTACCGTAGTGTACTGGTAGTACTTTACAAGTACATTCCTGAATACATCGGTTCCCAAGCCAGTTCCGGTAATAATATAATCCCTTAGCATAGGAAATGAAGTTTTAAGAATTTTTATCCTGTACAGGACAGAAGAGTCCTGAAAAGCGTCCAGTATAGTTTGCAGTCTCTTAATAACATGCGATGGCAGAAATGGTACAAACATTAATCCTGCTACAACAACAAGGGGTATGAGTCTTTTGTTTGCAAAAAAAGTAAATACAAATATGGCTACTGCAAAACCTATCCATCCCGACCTTGAACCGGTATAAAACAGCACTGCAAGAACAGGAAGCATAAAAGTAAAGTATATTCCTTTTTTTACAATTGACTTTGCATTCATTATTATCGCCGCATAAAATGGCAGTAACATTATTAGAACCTCTGCAAAGTTATTGGGATTATCCAATGTTGCATATACCCTTCCCGGCATTCCCTCATTCATTTCCAAGGATGTAAGTGACGGATTAAAAGGTATTGAGTCGGTAGCAATCTGCCATAGTCCGTATAATGATGTTATTGTTGCCCCCAACAAAAGCATTTCTATCAATACTCCAAGGGATTTTTCATTTCTAACCGAGCTCACTATAACAAATACAAACAGGAAACATCCGGCATAAAACAGCATATACTTAAAGCTTGCGGAACGATTCAGCGAGGTTACATACGAAAGCACAACGGTAATCGCAAAAAGCACCAGCGAAAAATCCAGAACCTTAAAATCAAATTCACGGCTCCTGTGCATCACATTGTTTATAAAAACCAGAAACATAAGCACTAGAGCCATCAAAACAATATAAACATTGTTCCACCTCCCATGGGGTGTAATAAGTGTAATAATAATTAGTCCACCGATTATATACTCGGTTCTCGCTAAAAAGAACCCCATAAGCCTTATTATACCGCTCTCTTCCAAAACCGGCTTTAGCTTCTGGTAAATGCGGCCAAACACTTTTTCAGGCTGATGAATAGCCGTATTCATCAGCCAAAACAGGAAGCTTGCCTGCCACCAAACTGAAAGGCGTCCTTCTTTCTGAAAAAAGCCCAGTATTGAACTGCTATATAAAAGTTCGGTCAAATACTTTGCAAATTTTGCCGTACAACTGTTTTCATATGCGGTATTAAGCATTCTGAAAAAACCGGACAAAATATCTGCAATTTTTTTTGTAAAACTGCCGTCATATGAGGTTTCTATTAATCTGACAAGAAATATTACAGGCTTTAACAGCACACTATTATATATCAAAATACATTACCCCTTCTTTTTATAACTGTGTATATTGCCTTGAAAAATTGCATTACCGACTCTAATGGTAATAAGCTTTCCAATCTGATACTCGCTGCCTCCCATTATAACTCCGGTGTCTGAAGCAACTCCGTTTCCTTCCACAGTCAAGTAATATGAAGAATATCCTTCCCTGGAAAGTGTAATTTTTTGTCCTTCGTCATTATCAGTATATTTTTTCGCCTTATCCTTTTTAATATCTTCGGTTACATTTCCAAAAACTGTTCCCTTTTCATGATCCCGTGCCACATCACCTTGCTTTACTGCGTCTATTGCAAATGTAGGAGCTTCTTCACCGTAAAAAACCAGTTCGACCCTGTCAGTTTTTGAAGAAACCGTACTCGCATTCTTTGAAATCATATAATTGTAACCTGCTACAGCTGCCAAAAGAACAATCAGCAAAATTATTACATCAACAACACTCACCTTGCCAAAAAGCTTTCCTTTTTTGTCAATTATCATAGTTCTAACACTCCACTCAAATGTTATTTACTCAATTTTCCCACTTATAGTATTCTGAGGCTATGATTGCTCACAAGTTAAGGTCAAAAAGTTTACTTTTTGACCGCGGTGATCAATGCTACGTTAGCGGCAAAGAGCCCATAAATACTGTGGAAAAGTTGAGTTATTTTTAAAAAACTCTCTTACTGCTTTTTAATTTCAAAACTGTATATCCTTGTGGGAACATAAACGCCCCCTGCCTTTAAAAAGACAGTTCTTCCTATCTGATACTCTGAACCCCCGATTATTATATCACCATAAGCTCCCATTGTACCTGCTGCTTCGACAGTTACATAAAATGATGGATATCCTTCCTTTGAAACCACAACTTTTTCACCAGTCGGTGTTTCTCCATACCTTTGACTCTCATCAATCCTTACATCTTCTATAATATTTCCAAAAAACGTGCCCCTTTCCTGGTCTCTAGCAGGATCACCTTTTTTTATGGCCTGAATTGCATAATCCGCAGCCTCTTCGCCATAAAAAGTCATTATTATTTTATCTCCCGCTGAAAAAACAGGACCTGTTTTTGACTGGGAAAACTTATACCCCACACCTGCAACACCTGCTGCAATAACCAACACAATCAGTATGTCTATAACACTTACCTTGCCGAACAACTTGCCCTTGCTATCAATTATCATTGTTTTAAACACTCCACTCAAAAGTATTTTACGTTAAAATATATTTCACTCATCCTTAATACAATATCGCAAAAACTAAATTTGTCAATGTAAAATCATTTTCGCGATTTGTCCACACATTCCTTGTATAAATTATATGTTTCCTTTGCAACCTTATCAAGATTAAATTTTTCTTTTACAGTTTTTAACGCATTTTTCGAAAGAGTCTTCTGAAGGTTTTTATCCTGCATAACTCTCTTTATTGACTGTGCAAGACCCTTGTCGTCATTATATTTTACCAGTATACCACAGTTTGTTTCATCATTTATAATATCACCGTTTCCTGCCATATCGGTGGCTATAACCGGAAGTCCGCATGCGAGAACTTCAATAATAGCAAAGCTCAGTGCTTCATGTTCCGATGAATTGATATAAAGATTGCTTGCATAGATAAGGTTTTTTATATCACTTCTGAAGCCGGTAAATATAACGTCATCGTCAAGTCCCAGCTCCTGAACCTGTTTTTTGCATTCCTCCATCAAAGGCCCGTCATTGGCAAGAACACATTTGAACTTCATATCTGTAATCTTTTTCAGTTGGTTTACTGCATTTATAAGAAACCTGTGCCCCTTGTCGTGAGCAAACCTTGATGCACAAAGAAAAATAAAAACATCTTCCCCTACACCCAGTTCCTGCCTTAGTGTGGACTGCACAGGTTCACCCCAATAATCAGGATCAATACCGTTAAATATTACCTTTATTTTCTTTGCGTTTATACCGTTTGAAATCATCATGTCCCTGCCTTTATTGCACACCGCTATTATACGGGATTCAAGAAGTGTTATAAGCCTGTTTGTCAGTCTTGTTACCGCGTTGTTTTTCATAATAAAGTGGTTTGTATAAATAACCCTGACTTTAGGATTTATTAGCCTCGACAGCATGGCAATATAGTTTTCCCTCAAAAACTGGGTATGAACAATATCAATATCAAGCTTTTTGCAAAGCCCTGAAAGTGCTGACACCGCTTTTAAATCAAAAGGATTCTTCATCTCAATCCGATAAGTTTCAACACCGATATTTTTAAGCCTCTCAACCAAAAGCCCATCCTCATTATATGCAAAATATGCTTTTATCTCCCTGTTGTTCAGTTTTTCAATAAGTGTCTGCACGTATCTTTCGGTTCCGGCCTTGCCAGCATGATTCAATAAGTATAGCACTTTAATCATGTTTTCATCTCCGTCCCATCGCTCTTTCTGTACCTGATAACCCGGGCAGGATTCCCTCCTGCTATTGCATATTCAGGTACATCCTTTGTAACTACAGCTCCAGCACCTAAAATGGAGCCCTTGTGAACTGTAACACCGGGAAGTATTGTTACCCGCGCCGCAATCCATACATCATCCTCAATTACTACAGGCTTCTTTGGGTCTGTTTGAAGTCTCATAGGTATGTCAAGCCTGTCGTTCCTGTGGTTCTGGGTGAATATCATTACATCCGGACCCATCATCACATCATTTCCAATTTTAAGTGGACCTGTGACTCTGCAATTGAGCCCCAGACCGGAATTATCACCTATTTCTATGTCTCTACCTGATGCAAAAAAGGCTCCGTGCTCAATATTAATATTCTTCCCCGATTTCTTGAATATCTGTCTGCACAAAAACCTTCTTATCTGTTTTGACCCCAGACTATACGGCATATCGGAGCCCGGAAGGTGGCGGGCTATAAAATAATATAAGAGCAGACATAAATAATATCCTATCTTTCTCATAAAACCTCCTGTGACCTGTCTATATAAATCTCAATAAATCAATTGCTCAAATCTGTTACAATAATCTATTACACAAAAAGATACTATCACAAATACATTCACATATATTATCGCAAACCGAATTTTACTTTTACCTTGCTCAAAACCTCTACCGGTTCATTAAGCCCTAGCATGTAAGTTGCCGCAAAATACACAAGAACTCCTGACCCTGCAGGAACAAAAAGCTTTACAAGCCTGTCCGTCAAATCCGTCCCAAAGGAATACCTGTTCAACACAAGCATGACAGGAACGGTAACTGCTGCCATTATAAGACTTGCAGCGGCTATCTTCAGTATTGATGTTGCAAGTTTTGAACCTCCGAAACCTCCTATCTTTCTTCTGAGCAACACAAAAAGTATGGTTGCACCGGAAAGCATGGATACAGAGTTGCCCACAGGTATCCCATACGGTCCTATGATATTGATAAGAATAAGGCTTACAGCAATATTCACAATCATAATTATTACTCCTGTAACAGCTGGTTTCTTTGTATCCTTCAGCGAATAGAAAGCCCTGTCTACAACTTCCTTTACACCCACTCCCACAATACCCAAAGCATACAGCGCCATTATAACGCCTGCCAAAGTCACATCTTCAGGAGTTATTTTCCCCCAGCCTACCAGCAGGTTTATAAGTTCTTTTCTCACAATTATAAACCCTGCGGTTGCAGGCATTAAAAAATATGCAATTGACGTAAGCACACTGGTAAGGCTGCTTTTAAAACCTTCCATGTCTCCTCTGGCAGCAAGCATGGTGAATTTGGGAAATACAACTGCGGTCACCGAGTAGACAAAAGCAAGCACCGAATAGGAAACTAAATTCTGCACTATTGAAAATATCGTCACCATATTCTCCATATTCGCAGTCAGTGTAACGTTAACAAACATGTTTAGCTGATAGGCTGAAGTCCCAACCATTATGGGTATCATAAGTTTTACTGCCTTTATTATATCCTGATTTTTGTAGTCAAAAGACGGTCTGAAACGATACTCTGTCTTAAACACAGGGGGAATAAGAATAAGCGCCTGAGTTGAAAGCCCTATAAATGTGGCAATCAAAAGCCCTTTAACACCGTACTTCGGAGCCAGAAAAAAAACGTAACCCAATACGATGAGACTGCTAGGAACGCTTACAAAAGCAGGCATGTTAAACTTGCCCATAGACTGCAAAATCCCCTGTAGTATATAGTTTAATGCATAAAATATCATGATAGGAAACATGATCCTTAAAGCTAGCACCGCAAAATCATATCCATCCGTCCGAAATTCTGTAATACGCGGAAAAAGTGGCGCTAAAACCAGTCCGACCACTGTAAGTACGATAGTAAACACTACCGAAAGGCTTATTATGTTGTCGGCAAATTTAAAAGCCTTGTCCTTCTTACCCGTATCAACATAACCTGCAAAGATGGGTATGACTACAGTGACTAATGCTGTTCCGAATATGGCAAAAACTATATTCGGAAACTGTATTGCATAGGAATATATGTTTATTTCAATATTTTCTCTTCCAAAATATGTTGCATACGTGATCATACTTGCAAGGGATAAAAGCCTTGACATGATCATAATCACGAATACAACCCCTACAGTTTTTGCAGTACTTTTCATATGTTGCCTTAACTCCCTTATGTCAATTTGCCTTAACTATATTGAACGCGATAAAACTCAATGCGATAAAGGTTTTATATCTCATATATACATTATTATTATGCTTGTCACCAGCCATAAAAGGATGTTCACAATAAGCGGCATGTCCGACAAAACAGTCTCTTCCGGGCTTCCGCCTTCATTCTTTTTGTAGATTATATACTGATACCTAAAAATGCCATATAAAACAAAAGGTATCGTAAGCATCATGTTATAATTGTCCCCGGACATAAATGTATACAGGGAATATGCCATTACTGTGGAGGCGGTAACAATTGACAGCATGTTGTCAATAAACTCCAGAGAGTACTCTTCGAGTATCTTTCTGTGGCTGTCTGCACTGCCCGCTAAAACAACAAGCTCATTTCTCCTCTTCGAAAAACCCAGAAATAACGAAAGAAGAAGAGTACACAGCAGTATCCAAGGTGAGATATATACTCTTATTACCAGTGCTCCCCCTACCACCCTTAGTATAAAGCCCAGAGCTATAGCCATTACATCAAGTATGACAATATGCTTAATCTTGAAGGAATACAGTATATTATGTGCAAAGTATGTTGATATTACCAGACCAAAATACGCATCAAGAAAAAACCCGGCAAACAATACCGCAGGAAGCAGGACAGCCAATAAAGCTATGGCTTGATTCTTTCCAATAAGCCCGGATGCTATAGGTCTGTTCTTCTTTTTAGGGTGAAGCCTGTCTTTATTGACATCAACAATATCATTTAAAATATATACACAAGATGAAATCAGGCAAAAGCATATAAAAGCCGCAAACACCTTAATAAAATAAGCACCCTCAAATACATGCTTTGCAAAAATCAGTGCTGCAAATACAGAAAAATTCTTCGTAAGCTGCTTTGGCCGTACCAGCTTTACAAATCCTTTCAGCTTATCGAAGGTATTGAATTTATCCACAGCAGTGGCATATTGTTCCAACCCTTATCACTCCCGAACCAAAGCTTTTATTATCAGTTTCTTATTATATCACTTGCCCTTTTCAAATACTAGTGGTCTTATTTACACATAGACTCCATTTATGTTAAGGTTGTATCCATACAATGTCCCTATATTGTAAAAACCGGATAGCCTATAAACGACTATCCGGTTTTTATATGTTATCTTTTGTCTATATTCTCTAACGTACAAGACTTTTAAACTACAGAGTTAACAGCTATTTTTCTTTATACTTCAGCATTTTGTAATACTGATAAAGTAAGCCGTCAAGTTCAGCTTTAACATTCTGTGCATGTTCTCTGTCAGAGTCATAGTTTTGGCTAAAGGAATCTAAAATCATGTTCTTTTCCACGATTTCCTTCTTTAGCTGCTGTGAGTTTTCATTCATTTCGACTATCCCTCCTAAACTATACTCCCAAAACCACCGTAAATAAAAACATTGTAAACATTTAACAACATACAAGTATTATATACTATAATTTCCACATAGTACAGCTTTGTAACAAAAATTTTACAATATATTAATATTTTTGTCACACAAAATTAATATATATTAATCACAAAAAACAATTCGTACCAACCCATAATTTTTCTATTATCGCATTAATACAAATATACTTATTTTTCTTACTTTTTATGCTATAATTAAAATTAAATAATTGTTGCATAAATGTACTTTCTTGGGTTGCGTGAAGTAAAACAAGTAATTCTTTTGCACTATTGTGAGGATATGACAGTAAAAAAAATAGCAGAAGTACTAAAGCAGAAAGAAAATACAATTTCTGTAAGGCTTAAACGGGCAAAAGAGATGCTAAAACTTGATTTAGAGGAGGCTACGCTATGAAAAATCTGGAGAATTTCAAAAATATTATTGACTCAAATTTATACAAAATGGATTTGTCCGATAATGCAAAGAATAGCATTAAGGCAAAAATTGAGCAAAGGAGAACTGTTCGAAAAATATTATGGCCTTGTGCAACCTTTTCCTCAGGGCTTGTTGTTTTAGTTGCAGTTTTTCTTGTGATTAATGGTATTTGGGGAAGCGTTGTTACAAATGCACAGGACTTGATGAGTGGAATTGAACCTCAGCATGTCGAAGGTCTCGATAGACAAAAGAAAGATGAACTAATAACACCTGTAGCTGATTTCTCTGTCAGGTTATTAAAAGAAGCATATGTATCCAACAAAAATACATTGATATCTCCCTTATCAATGTACCTTGCATTGGGAATGACTGCAAACGGCTCAAACGGTGAGACTCTCGAGGAATTTGAAGATGTATTGGGAATGGGTGCGGATATAAATGATTTGAACATCTTCTATAAGCAGTTGACCGATCGAATAATAAATCACAAAGAGGTAGAGGTAAAAGTCGCTAATTCTATCTGGTATAATTCAACAGATACATTAAATGTAAAAGCTGACTTTTTGCAGAAAAACGCCAATTACTATGGTGCATCAGCCTACAAAGCAAACTTTGAAGATTCTTCAACTGTAAATGACATAAATAATTGGGTCAAGAAGAAAACCAACGGATCAGTTGATAAAATTATTAACGAAATTCCTCAGAATACACAGATGTTTTTAGTCAATGCCCTATATTTTGAAGGAAAATGGCTGAAAGACTATAAAAAGAAGGATATAAAGAAAGATATCTTTCATGCTTTAAATGGGGATGTAGAAACTGCTTTTATGCATTCCAAGGAATCCTTATATATTTTTGACGAAAATGCCCAGGGGTTTATTAAACCATATAAAGGTGGTAAATTCAGCTTTGTTGGCATATTGCCGCAAGAGGGTATTTCTGCCGAAAAATATACGGAAGACCTCACAGGAGAAAGCTTTTTAGAATTGTTAAGCAGCAGAATAAAAGATTCAGTTGCTTTATCACTCCCCAAATTCGAGACTGAGTTTGAGCTCTCCATGAATGATTCGTTAAAGAAAATGGGATTGGTTAAAGCCTTTCAAGATGCCGATTTTTCAAATATGTCAGACACTGCCGAAGGTTTATACATAAAAGATATGCTTCACAAGGTGTACCTTGATGTTAGTGAACATGGTACAAAAGCAGTTTCTGTTTCTTTATTTAAAAATGCTACTAAATCTTCTCCAGGTTTCTATTTGAAATTTGATCGTCCATTTATATATGCAATCATTGATAACGAAACGAATCTTCCTCTTTTTATAGGTATCCTGCAAAACCCAAAGGCATAAAACTGTTACGGGACGCCACGCTGTAAATTGGGCACACCCAACTTTAACAAAATCGGTCATCGAGCAGCAATGTTGCGTTTTGAAAAGTTTAAAACACAGCATTGCTGTTCAAAGGCCGTTAAGTCCAAAACCGAATGCTATTTCTGCAAAATATCCATAAGCAACTTAAGCTTAGGCTCAACAGTACGCGGTATGTACTCATGCCCAAAGTAACGATGTACAGATATTTGCTTAGGGCATTCCAAATGATTATATGTTGCAAAAACAGTTGACGGAGGAGTTATTTCATCCACAAGTCCTATAGATATCCACGTATGGCATTTAATATGAGGTGCAAGATTCATAACATCAAAATATGAAAGAGTCCTTTTTGCCTGTTCCTCAATTTCAGGAGCACCGTTTCTTCTGAAAAACTCGTTTATTTCAAGGTATGGCCCTTGAGGTACAATGTCTATTGCTCTTTCAAAATTAGAAAGATAGGGATAATCAGCAATAGCAACTGCCGGTATGTTTGATAATGCAGCAGATGCAAGAGCAATTCCGCCACCCTGGCTGTTTCCTGTTACTCCAATCCGTGTTTCATCCACCTGGGACATTGAAGCGAGAACCTCAACGGCACGCACTGCATCCAAATAAACTGCCCTGTAATAGTATTCCTCCGGAGACATTATCCCTTTGGTCATCCAGCCCGCATGAAATCCTGAAGAAGAAACCACATTATCTTCACTATTCCCATGCTGTCCTCTTACAAGTACCTGTAATGAAGCGTATCCTTTAAGTGCCCAATTTACCACGTCGTGCAAATGTCCTTCCATAGCCCAGTTGTAGCCGTGAAATATCACAAGCCCCGGAAATGGACCTGTACCATCGGGTACAGCAAGCCATCCATCAATATTGGCATTTTCAAACCCCTTATAGGAAATTCTGCAAACTTTTATTCCTCGCACCGGATAATCATAAGGGGTAAGTTCATATTCCATCTTTACAGTGGAAAGCCTCTCCAGACTTTTCGCCCAGAAATCATCAAAATCATTCTGCTTTGTAAACTGAGGTTTGTATTTTTTAAGTTCTTCCAATGGCAGGTCATATTGCTGAGGCATCCTTTTTTTCTCCTTTTGTTGTGTAAATTTAGGTTTTGTGTGCCATAACTTAACAAAGCCTTTTGGCAAAGCGCTACACCTGTTAATATTATAACAACTGCAACTTTCAGCTTCAATAGGACAAAATAATTTATACACGCATTCTGCTACGGGGCACTAGTGCTTTTTAACATTTCCTATTTTAATTCTTTCATAATGTTAAAAATGCACTTCCTCTGTTTGTGCTCCGCTTCTATACACGCATTCTGCTGCGGGGCACCAGTTTTACAAGTTCATCCTTATTAAGAACACCTACAACAAACATAAGCATAAATGCTATTATTATATTACCGAACAATGCAAGTATAACCGTCATCCTATGACCTGCATCAAATATACCAAAAAAAGCATATATATTTTTTCCTATAACAACCATTACCACTCCAACCAATCCGGGTTTGATAACCCAGTTCCTAAAATCAAGCATCATGCCTGTTGTCTTTACAACCGTTGCTATATTCAGGACACTAACAAATGCCGAACTTATAATTATTCCTATCACATACCCCGGAACACCATATGCAGGGATACAATACACGACAAACCCTATTCTGATAACGTATCCTATGATTGAATTTCTCAGCGATATTCCTTGCTTTCCAAGTCCGTTAAGTATCCCTAGCAATGTCTGCTGTAGATATATGAATATACTTGTGAAAGATAAAAGATAAAGTATTTTCCCTATATTCTCCTTTCTATATATGATATTTCCAATCTCGTCTGGAAAAACTAAAAATATTGAAGTAAATATAAAACCAAGAATAAACGTAAGCTGAATGGACTTCGAAATCCTGTAATTAACTGTTTTAAAATTCTTAAGCGATAGTGCTTCAGAAATTGCCGGAACCAGCGTAGTAGCCAGCGACACCGTTACCAACGAAGGGAAAAAAACCAAAGGCATCGCCATTCCTGTCAATTTCCCATATTCCTCTATGCTGGTCTGATAATTCATCCCTCCCGACAGGAGCATCCGCGGAATAAGTATCATCTCGACAGCTGCCATTATTGAGGTTATAAAACGATTAAACGATACAGGAATTGCTACCTTCATTATATCTTTAAGAATATACCTTTTTCTCATAAATCCCTGTCTCGACTTTGTCATAAAAGCTTTTTTCTTCCGAAGCTTATATATGACAAGCAAAACCGCAAGATTTGAAATTTCCCCCACCGCCATCCCCACTGTAGCAAGTGCACAGGCATATTCAAGACCTACGTTTAGAAAATAGCCTGCCATGGCCATTACAAGTCCTATTCTCACTACCTGTTCCACAATCTGTGAATAAGCCGTAGGTATCACGTCCTGAATCCCATAGAAGTATCCCTTCAAGGCTGAAGCCGCTGCTATAGCAGGAATTGTTGGTATCAGAAAGAGCATTGAATAGTATGTTCTGGAATCCTTCAATATAACATTTACTATGGGATCTAGAAATACCAGAATTAATACCGATACAACCAGCCCGGAGGCCATTACAACCGCAAGCGCACAAGATGTTATTCTCCTTAGATTTACGATATGATTTTTTGCCATTTCTCCCGCTACCATTTTTGAAACAGCTATGGATACCCCTGAAGTAAGTGTCAGAATTACTAACGAGTATACAGGAGAAATCAATTGAAAGAGCCCCATACCCTCTGCACCTATAAGGTTTGAAAGATATACTCTGTAGACAAAGCCTAGAATTTTAACTACAAATCCTGCAATCATCAGAATTATCGCACTACCTACAAAAGACTTTTTAGGCATTTATATTATTCCAAGGATTATTATTCCTTATCCCCCATTACAGTAATTATCCTTAACCTATAATATTTAAAATCTGCATTACTTATGACCAAAAACGGGTAATTTATTTGCCAGCATGCACCAGACTTTCCATCCCATATATTACAGGTTGATTAAGTTTTCTTTGTCCCTTATAATTTTTGACTGTCGCCAAGTTACGCGATACACAAAATAATGCAGCCTAATCCTTTAAATATAAACAAAACAAAGGAATGGGGGAGAAACGCTTAGAGAGGGGGTTTTTTGTGTGAAGAAAAAAACACTTGCAGCATTTACTATGGCATTTATGTCTGTTTTACTTTTCACAAATAACGTTTTTGCAGATTATCAAACAGAAGGTGCTATGCTGAAATATGGCATGAGAAACGGTTATGTGAAGCAGATGCAGGAAGACCTTAAAGATCTGGGATACTTCCACTACAACTCCACAGGTTACTTTGGCAACTTGACATACCAGTCGGTGGTTAATTATCAGACAGATAACCATCTGGCTGTAGATGGAATTGTGGGACCTAAAACATCCAGAGAAATAAAAGTTGACAGTGTTATTAAGGATGCCAGAAGGTACCTTGGTGTTCCGTACGTGTGGGGTGGAGTATCCCCATCCGGATTTGATTGTTCGGGCTTCACTCATTATGTTATGCTTAAAAATAACATAATAATACAGAGAACGGCTAGTGCACAATATACAGAAGGCAATTGGGTATCAAAAGCAAACTTAAAACGTGGTGACCTTGTATTCTTCTCAACGTATAAAGCTGGCGCATCACATGTCGGAATTTATTTGGGCAATGACCAGTTTATACATGCAAGTTCCGGTGCTGCCAAGGTTACAATATCAAATTTGAGCAAAAGTTATTACCAGCAACGCTATATAGGTGCCAAAAGATTTATCAGATAATCCAAAAAAGGGGCTCCGCAAGCCCCTTTTTGACGTACTTACCGTATGTACTTGTTAACTTATACTGTTAACTTATACTATTGATTTTTACTGTTAACTTATACTATTATCGGACAGGCTATTAGCTTATGCCATTAACTTATGCTTGAACTGTATTCTTTCTCTTTAGCCTCTCGCCCCTTCTTATCTCTGCTTCAACAAAGCATTTTTTTTCCTCTTCTGTTTCAGGTATCAAAGACGGTACAGGTGAAGGCTTTCCTTCATTGTCCAATGCAACAAAAGTTATATATGCCTGATTTGTCAAAATGGTTTTGCCTGATTTAATATTCTCGGAATAAACGTTTACCGAAACTTCCATTGATGTTTTTCCCGTCCAAGTTAGCTTGGCCTTCAGAATGACCAATTCGCCCATACGGGAAGGATGTCTGAAATCAAGGCTATCCAAAGCAACAGTTGCTACAGTTTTGTTCGAGTGCCGTGATGCCGCCATAGCCCCGGCAATATCGATCCAGTGCATTAATTTTCCTCCAAGCAGGTTGCCAAGAAGATTTGTGTCATTCGGTAAAACCAGTTCAGTCATCTCTACCTCAGACAATCTCGGTGCTTTGCCGAAAAGGTTGTGTATATGTTCACTTGAGACATCATGCATAACAGTCTTCTCCCTTATTTATAGTTTTTTTATAAAATCATTATATTTATAAAAACATTATACATGTTTTGTACTAAAAAACGGCACCGCTCTCGTGCCGTCATAATAAACAATACTGAATTATGATACTTAATAATCTAACAAATAACCTAAAGGGTAATTCCCACAGAATTTATTAAATAGTTAAGCTTATCACTATCAAGACCTCTGTTGATTTCAATTCCTTCTATGCTAAGAAGCCCCACAGGGTAAACCGGAACTTGAAATACTTCTTCCATGTACTCCCTAAGACCTTTAAGCAGTGAACCTCCGCCTATCATATATATTTTCCCCACTTTTTCTCCATAGCAACGCTTTTCATAAAACTCGAAGCACTGAAAAATTTGTCTTACTATTTCGTCTATAACGCTCTTAATGCTATTGTAGATTTTTTCCTGTTCTTCGCTTACGTTTATCTCCGGAAGAATGAGCCCCTGCATTTTTTTGAGAGTCTCAGCCTCTTCAATTTTTTTCTGGGTACTTGCCACAATAGCATCATCCAAATTACTGCTACCTTTTAAAATAACCTTGTTGAACTCAAGCACTTTATCCTTTAAAATATTTACTATGGTTGTCTCGGAACCGAAATCCAGTACTGCAAAAGTATCCTGACTGAGCTTGCTGTATCTTTTCTTCTTAAACCATGTCTCACTTTCAATAACCATTATTTCCCTGTTAAAAAATTTAGATGCACTATTAGCCGGAATATCTACAGAAATCGGCTTTAGTCCGAGGTCAACAAGAATATCAATATAACTCTGTATTATACTTTTTAATACTGCGGTAACAAAAACCTTTACTTTATTGATACCATCTTCCTTGAGTTCTTGCAAAACCTTGTAGTCTATCTGATGTGCATCCAAATCTATTGGCATGCTTTGAGAAATGGTGTATCTGACAAGCTGGTTCAAGTCCTCTCCGGGAATTCTCTCTATCATAAAAACACGGGAGATAATATTGGTACCTGACATAACTATCTTGGCATTTTTTGCCCTGGCATTAATATCTCCCATTACCCTTTTAATCTCATTTGTAACTTTCTTTACATCTTTTATAGCGCCATTTTTTATGGTACCTTTAGGCGTAGATACTATCCCAAAATTTTTTATAAAAATTTCATTATTTTTACCTAGCTCAACCTCTACAATTTTGATATTTCTGAAACCTATGTCAATACTTATAAGGGTGTTTTTCATGAAAGGAATCGTTACCATTTTATCTACTCCTTAAATATAAAAATTACCTATATCATTTATATTACCATCCATATATCTTAAAATCAATATTATGTACCAATTAAAGTTATAAAAATAAACAATTAATACTTCATTTATTTATATTTATAGTATTGTCACATAACAAATATTCATATTACCCTAAAACAGTTCTTATACCTTGTATTCTAAACCCTGATACATAAATATCCATAGCCCTTTTTGCCTTTTTCAGCATTTCCCACCTTTGGAAATTATGTCGTAAAAGCACGTATTATAGTATCAAAACAGCAAATGCTATTGTGCATATCTGCCTATTATGTTAACTATTTCATCCTTCGAAACAGCTCTAAAAACCTTGTCCTTTATATGTGCAGAATTTCTAATACCTTTAATATACCAAGCAATATGCTTTCTCATTTCACGTACACCTGTATTTTCACCTTTTAACTCAACAAGCATTTCCATATGCCTATTTATCATATTCAATCTTTCACTAATGGATATGTTGGTAAGTTTACTTCCATCCTTTAATATATGGTTGAAAATCCATGGATTGCCTTGTGCGCCTCTCCCAATCATGACGGCGTCACATTTGGTTTGAAAAAGCATCTCAAGTACATCCTCACGGCTTACTATGTCACCGTTTCCAATTACAGGTACAGAGACAGCCTCCTTAACTTTTTTTATTATTTCCCAATCGGCACAGCCACTATAAAATTGCTCTCTTGTTCTGCCATGAACGGTAATCGCCTTGGCGCCATTCTCCTGTACAATCTTTGCAATCTCAACCGCATTAACTTTCGATTCATCCCATCCTTTCCTGATCTTAACAGTCACAGGTTTTATAGATGCTTTTGATACCTCTTTAACAATATTGCCCACAAGAGAAGGGTTAAGCATGAGTGCACTTCCTTCACCGTTTTTAGTTATTTTAGGTGTAGGACATCCCATATTTATATCAATAACACTTGCATCAGATAAATTAAGACTTTCCGCGGCCTTTGCCATAATAAAAGGATCAGAACCAAAAATCTGAAGCGCAACCGGCTTCTCCATGTTGCTTATTTGTGTCATCTTAATGCTTTTTTCATCCTTATAGTAAAGCGCTTTCGCACTTACCATCTCTGTGTATACAAGTCCAGCTCCCTGCTCTTTACATAAAATTCTAAAGGGTATATCTGTTATTCCCGCCATAGGGGCTAGAAAAACATTGTTCGAAAGGCTTATATTGCCAATTTTCATTTACGTGCCTCCAGTTAGTATATACATTTTATCATAGTTAGCGCTATAATGAAACAAGGTTTTTACAAGGTTTTTTTTAACATTATGCTGGTTTTTGTATACAACTGCAAATACATACTTCTTTATATACTGCCATATATGCT
>CAYPCH010000010.1:31611-48125 GCA_964409165.1 uncultured Oscillospiraceae bacterium
AAATTCTTAATCGTATCCTGTTCTAATTCATATGCTTATGATTGTTAAGATGCTCGTGGCAATAGACATAGTCACTCCCACATCTCGGACAGTAAGCAAAAATCAGCTCCGGGTGTTCCTTTGATGTCCTGCCGCATTCCTTGCACTTTAACACAAGCTCAAAATTTCGTGGCTTTTGGGGCGGAACAATCTTGAGTTTTTTCCGTTTATGCTTCTTTACCATCTTTTTAATTCTAGGAGAAATCCACCGATCCATTATATCGTTGCCAAAAAACAAAAAGAAATTGACAAAAGATAAAGCAGCCGCAATCTTTATATACGAATCCTGTCTAAAAGCAATTGAAAATACAATATACAAAACATTAAACCACGCAAGGTATTTAACCTTGACAGGCAGTATAAAAAACAAAAGAAGCTCAAAATTCGGATAAAGATACGCAAATGCAAGAAAAATAGACATATTCAGAAACTCGGCTGTACCAATGCCATTGCTTGTAATAAACGCGACTGCAATTGCAGAAACTACACCTATAACGTAATACAAATTCAACCGGAAGCTTCCCCAGTAACTATCAAGAGCATTACCGAACATATAAAACAGATACAGTACAAAGACTATAAATATATTAAATGTGGGAGGAATAAATACGAAAGTAACAAGCCTCCAAATCTCTCCTCTTAAAATTGCCGACCTGTTAAGGCTTAGCTTCTCAACTATAATTCCACCGCTATTTCCCCCAAGATATAAGGCTGCAAACACAAACACAGCACCGATGACAAGATATTTAACAAGCCCGTTTATGGCAAAACGCCTGTATTTACGCTCCAATCTGTCAATCCAATTCACTTGAAACAATCCCTTTCAAAAGATTATGTTATAATAAATGTGTTAAAGATATTATATATATTAAAATAAACAAGCTTTCTTAAAAAATTCAACAAACTTTCTCAAAATCCTTCTTAGAAGTATGAAACATATAAATTATATTCTTAATTTCATACTTTATTATAATATAGTTCAAAAGAACACAAAAAAAAGGGATTATACCATCTCAAGTTTCTTTTCATAATATTATTTCTTTTGGAATTACAGGCACGGAACTCAGAGCCATCTATTGCGATGAGTTCCTTTCCAAACAGATTCCATTTATCACACATGCTTGTTAATGATTATATATCATGCTAAACTAAAAAGGGTGTTTTTAAAATGCATATTAAGGAAAAGGAGACCTAAATTATGGAGTCAATAAAGTGTCCTATTTGCAATGGAACTACAAATATGTTTATTGGAACTCCAAGTATATCCCAAAAATTTGATAGTTATATAAGAAAAGAGTACAAATCATTTTATTGTAAAGAGTGCAAATACTTTTTTGTTTCACCCGATATAGACTTGACGGAAAAAGAGTGGAGCAATATGTATGCAGAAGGTTACTTTTGTGGTTCTATGACAAAATGGTGGAAAAATAAAAGATTTAAGGAAAGAACCAGGGTGCTAAAACTATTTAAGAAATTTTTTTCCGTTAATGGGGCAAATTTTCTTGAAATAGGTTGTGGAGAAGGCTATATGTTAATCGACGCAAATAAAACAGAATGGAATATTTATGGGATTGATGTTTCGGATAACAGAGTAAGAGAAGCAAAAGACAATAGAATTAATTTTGAGGTCGGCAATTTATTAGAGAAAAATTATGAAAGTGAATTTTTTGACTTTGTTTACATGGATTCAGTATTAGAACATGTACCAGATCCTATAAAATATATGAATGAAATAAATAGAATTTTAAAGAAAGACGGCTTATTATATTTGGCAGTACCTAATGAAAATGCTTTGATCTTAAAATTTAGAACGCTAGTATTTAAATTATTAGGTAAAAAGAGTGAAGTAGCAAGTTACAAACCATTTAAACACCCTTACCATATTAATGGTTTTACCAAAGACTCCTTACTGCAATTATTAAAAAATAATGAATTCAATGTACTTAAATATAGAAACTATGCAGGTTGGTACGAATTTCTAAAGTATGTGTTTATGTCCAAGGGTTTCATTAAAAACGCTTTACTGTTGCCTGTTCATATTGTAGCTATACCTTTGAGAATGCAGTTCTATCAAGACGTAATATGTATAAAGAGCGGGATACTCCCAAAGTTATTTAAACGAAGAGCAGACAGTGTTTTTGATGATTCTTCCAATCAAGAAGCGGCAAGACACTTTTAATCGGAGTGAAGGAATTATGCCCTGCTTTAATATCAGTATCAGAAAGGGCAACATACCGTTTTGTCATATCCATGCCGGTATGTCCCATTATCTTTTGCCGGATTTCCTCGCAGGAAATGGCACTAAAAAAACAAACACCAGTATCCGCATGAGTACTGGTGTTTAGACATTTGGCGTCCCGGACAGGAATCGAACCCGTATCAGTGGAACCGGAATCCACCGTCTTATCCATTGGACTACCGAGACAAATCAACTACCACTATATTATAGCAAAATTAAGTATTATTACAACAGTCTTTTGCATGAATATTCTGTAAGTATCAGTCTGCATCAAAAAAAAGCTTCGCTACATCAAGTCCCTCGCTATTTGCCGGATTTCCTTTCAGGAAATGACCCTAAAAATAATATTCAGGTGTTTTCCATCACCTGAACAATGGAAGAATCCAACGTTCCATCATAAGAGAAACTGCAAAACTCAATAATGTGCTCCAGGTATAAACCGTAACAAATACTATGTTTTTAAGTCTGTCATCAAAGTTATAGATTGCATTTATTCCCCTGGTCAACACAGCACTATACCAGGCAAACACAAGTGCATAAAAAGCAAGCACACCTGAAACACTCCAGGCAGTCAGCTCATCCCCTATACCCATTCTGAATCCTAGCAAAGCAATTAATATTTCTACAGGTATAATTATGAAATGTGATACTACATATACTTTCATAAGTTTTATCAACTGACCCTTAATGTCTTTTATTCTTTCCTTTACCCTGAAAAACTTGAATATATCAAACAAAGGCAGAGAAAAAAACACAATGTCAATAAGCCCGAGTAAAATAACTACACATAAAGCCAGCGAAATATTGTATACAAGAAAAACATACGGGCGTCCAAAAAATAGCCTTAGTTTATTATTTGCAACCAGAGCAAACCCGGTATCAAAAAGCCCCACAAAAGCTATTCCCAGATACAAAGTCAACAGTTTATCCGTTAACTTTGTATAAAAAGATTTCGGTAACAGCAATATATCCAATAAAGAAAATTTCTCCACAATAACTTCCCCTTAAGCTTCCCATTAACATTTATATATTCTACATTGAAAGCAATAAAGATTCTTAACAGCACTTCAATTTCCTTAGGAAATATAAAATGTTTATTGCAAAATATATAGAATCATTTTCGTGATTAATATAATTTTTGCAACATAATTATATAATATATCTAAAACTTTATAAAATCAATGTTGTCATAAAACTTCGTACCCATCGAGGGTACAAAGTTTTGCCCCTTTCATTTCACTCCAAGAGACCTAATAAAAACCCAGGAGTCATCTTTAAATGAATTTCACAACCAAAAAAACAAGCAATGCTATGCCCCCTATTAACATAATGTTAACAATAGAATTTGCAAAAAGCCTTGTCCTGTTACGACAAGGCTTTAAATTTAATTTCACACCAAGTCCGTTATGGTTTCCATTCTCTTTCATGTATTTATTTATGATCTCTTCCGCTTCTTTAAGTATATGAGCATTTTCCCTCTTTGCATCTCTCTTTGCATCTTTGGAAAACAAACTTTTAAGCCCTTTATCTCTGGTGTCCGGTCTGCCCTTTAAAACCAAGATCGCTTCTTCAATTACATTTGACTGTATATTTTTAATTACAATTACTCTTTTTGTATCATCGCATACCATACTGTTCCTCCGAAACATTTATTCAGAGATAGTTTGTAACAAACCAGTGGAAATTATACACAATAATCAATTTATTCTTTTCCATACTTTTGCTACAATCACTGTCATATCATCCACAGGCTTTTTGCCGCCCTTTGAATATGCCTCTCCTAAAATAAGTTCTGCTATACCCTGTGGATTTATGCTCTTTATGTTTTCTATAAACTCTATCAGTTCCTGTTCCCCTCCCTCTTCATTTTTAAAGGAGTCTATAATACCATCGGTAACCATTATTATAAAATCTCCGCTATTAACGTTTTTACATACCAGTTCTGTCTCTACATTGCTTAATATTCCAACCGGAAGCGAAAACGATCTGACCACCTCCACCTTATTGGATTTTTTGATAAAGGTAGGAACTGCTCCTATCTTGACAAACTCCACCTTACCGTCATACAGGTCAACTGCCGATAAATCAATTGTCGCAAACGAGTCTTCATCCGATTTCAACACCAGTATTGAATTTATAAGCTTGATGGCAGTATCCTTATCAAATCCCGTATCCATAAACTGTTCAAGAAGGCTTATCGCTACCTTGCTCTGGTTAAACGCCTTTTGTCCCGACCCCATCCCGTCACTTAATGCCAGAATATATTTGCCGTCTCCGGTTCCCATAAAAGTATAATTGTCCCCGGATACATCCTTACCGTGTTTAGGCAGTCTTGCCACCCCTGTGGTAACACTGAGCACCTCTTCCTCTAAAAGCTTCAGACTACAGATTCCCGTTTTCTCATTATTAACACACTCATTTCGGTCTCTAACCATCTTTCTTCCCAGAACGGCAGATGCCGTCTTTTCAATAATTCCGGTGCATGTATTCTTTTCACCGCACCCTTTATGAAAAATGCTTACTTCATACTTGTCCCACTTATTTTCAAATACCACCGCATCGTTAACCTTTATTCCTACCTTATCAAGTTCAGCCACCAAGAGGTCTTCAAGTTCACTTTTAAACTTGACCTCCGTCCCTATTTCCAGAGCAAGACTGGATATAACCTTTGACATTCCTTCAAGCTGCTGTGAAACCAAACCCCTGCTCTCTCCAATTCTATTTTTCCATACCATGTCCACTTTAAACAACTCATATATATTGTTTACCTGTCTTACAAACTCTCCAATGCGCTCGCACCTTTCAAGAAAGTAATCAGGAATATCAGCCTCCTCCAACCATCCTTTTGTTTCAAGACGCTCTACAATTTTAAACATAACCTGATAAGTATTATAAAAGTTCCTGTCCCAACAGTGCATACATAGGCCGCAGTCTTTGCATACCTTGTCAGCCACTCTGTCAAACAGCAATGATATATCCTGTTTGCTTGCAGTCGCCTTTGTCTGGGATATTTCGCTGAAGGTTCTTGATATTTCTTCGAAGGCTTTTGAAAACTTATTCAGACGTTCAACCGTCAATTCCTTTATACGTTCACTGTAGCTTGCTTTATCCACACTTATATTCGAAACTCCTGAAATGGTACCAATAATTTTGTCGGCAACTTTCTGTGGAATAACCATGAACACAGCCGCTGCTACCACCATATCCTTCAAATAGATCAAAACTTCTGTCGATTCTTTTGCATATAGAGCAAGCACTGCATTTCCTGCAATAAATGCAAGGACTGAACCTGCTTTTCCTAAATTTCTGAATACACCCGAAATCAGCCCGCAGAAAGCATATGCTCCTAAAATAAGAGGTGTAGCCGGACTGGTTATATTGATTATTATACCCACAACCACACCTGTAGCAGAACCTAATGCCGGTCCTCTTTTGTAGCTCAGCAACATAACCGCAAGTATTCCCACAACATTAGTAAGGGTTATTCCTGTAATTTTAACATCACCCAGTGCTGCAAGGGCAATTGCAAATACCATTACAACACTTATCATTTCTTCATTTGACATCAAGGGTTTATTCTTTATATTTTCAATTATCCCTGCGCTTCTGCCAAATATATATATTAATGAAAATACCAGAAAACCATAAAAAACAGCACTCAGCAAGTCATACAGCAAGAATCCATTAAAATAAGCAAGAACTGTTTTAGGCACCATTACACATGCAAAACCGATTGCTGAATACTTAAAGCCCACTTTTACACTACTGCTTTTAAACACTGAATTTGCCACACCGAATAAAAACATAAACACAAATGCGAAATACAGTTCCTCACGAGCACCACCCGTTATCATACCAAACAAAACTGCTGCTACTGAAAAAATCCTGCTTTTGGTTGTTTTAAATGAAGCAGCATAAAATGCAAGTCCAAAAGGCATTAAGCTTTCAAACAGTGTGACCCTTCCAAGCAAAAAGCTGATAAGTAGCATTATAATGTTGTCTTTCGAAAATACCTGGCTTGTCAGCAAGCCTCCCTTTGTCTTTGTGTACACCCTTCCCAAATCCACTTTCTGATAAGGAATCAATTGTGTTTTCATCTTTTGTAACCCCCTAAAAATATATATTTTTTTACCCAAAACTTGTTCCATATTGGATTCTGTTACGTGGCACTAACTTTATTGCACAGAACCCATTATAGTCAATATAAAGAAAAATGTTTGTCAGTTTCGGTTGTAAAAATATAAATTTATTATGACACATATCCGCAAAACACAACGAGGGATTACATTGCATAAACTTCAAGAGGTAGGATGAAGCTTTAAATCAAAGTTGGAAAACACAAATAATAATACTAATTATGTAGTATTCCGTCAGGAAGCAAGGGGACGGTTCTGCTGCTTCCCTAGGGAAGCAGCAGAACCGTCCCCTTGCTTCCTAGCATTCACGTTTTAATACTGTAATCACTTTTTTAGTGGAACCTTGTGTTACATTTAATGCAACACTTGAAACAACTTCCCATCCTTCTTTTCCAAGCGCATTCAAACTGTCATTGAAATACTGTACTTCTAACACTCCACCTACAAGTCCCTTGCATTCTGTCTCAATCACCTTATACTCCCATTTTTGCATCCTCTTTCATCTCCTTAACAAAAATCAATAATAGCTTACTTTGAATAGTTTTTAGTAAGTATTCCCAAAAGATTATAATTTCCATCCTCTATTTCACAATCAACCGTGTAAAACCAAACACCATTATAAACATCCAGTTCTTTGATCAAATCAAGTTTTGTGCCCTCAATTTCATATACTGTTTCTTTTTCAGGAGACAGAATTCCAATTTTGAAATATCCTTGGGGAATATTTGATTTAACACTCAATACCAGCTTTTCATCCTCAAGGATATTCTCTATCTTGAAAGGATACTCCCTTGACGCTTTTAAATATCCAGCTGTCACATTTTCTTCAATAACATTTATCTCTTCATATAAATTTACATTCCTTCCTGATTTGTTATTGTTGCTTAGTATAACAAACGCAAGTATAATAACTGTTATCACAAGCATACATAGTATAAAAACAACTTTGAATTTTCCTTTCAAATAATTAGCCCCCAATTATTTATTTTTGTAATAAATATACATTAAACTTATTCTGCCTTAAATGCTTCATAATGCTTTCGTTCTATCTTTTTAGCATAGCATCCCTTGGAGATATTCTCAAACTTATATGTCTAATTATTGAAATTATTGAAACAAACATTATTACTGCAACCAGTAGGATTAAAAGGTAAACATAACGCCCAACAGAATACGGTGTTACACTATAACCTAAAAACTGGCTTACACTATGATTTAAGTACATATTAATGAAAATAATCAACGCAAAAGAGATTAACATTGAAATACATATCACTATTCCCAGACCTCCCGCAAAGGCCTTAAGCATATACTTATCCAACAAACCCAACGCCTTAAGCAAACCAACTTTTTTGGTTATTCCTTTCATTAGATATAGTACCAGAAGAAAAATAATAAAGACTCCCGATACCAGAAAAACAATAATATCTATTATGCTGTTACGCATTGCATTGTATTTTATATAGTAGTTGGTATTCATTCCACCCATCTGGTATTTGGGGGATATGTCATTAAGCTTTTCAATTATGCTTTGATACTCAGCTTGCCCTAAAAGCCCTTTAAAATAAACCATCATCATGTTTTCGGGTATACCTGCATTGTTAATTGTTTCAAATGTCTCCTTTGATATAAAGGTCGTTCCTGTAAAGTAATCCACTCTATCATCCAATATACCAACTACTGTATATTGAAGTATATCTTCACCTGAAAAGTCTTCAACTAATGTAACCGGGATATTTAACTTATCCCCTATGGCTACGTCATAAAACCTTGCTGCTGAACCGCCGATGATTGCCTCCTTCTCTCCATCCTTTGGTAATCTTCCATTCTTCACATGTTTTTTAATCTCATTTTCCAAAAACGTTTCTTCAACTCCGCAAATCGTATAATTAATTTCCCTTAAAGTCTGAACATCCTGAACATACTGGATGTTTCTCGAAACCATACCATATACTTTCAATTCATCTTTTTCATCAGTTGATTTAAATTCATCACTCATTCCGCCAATTGGATTATAGTATTTAAAGCCCATAATATTATTATCTAAAGCCCCATATACTACAATATCGGGAGAAGCAACTTTTGATAAAGAATTATCAACTAAAACAACCTTTACACCAACATATGTAAACACAACCATTAAAATTACAAAGAAAAAAAGCAACACCTTTTTCTTTTCAAAAAACACATTAATAAATAACCTCTTGTACATGTTTTCCCTCCCAATTAATTTATAATTTAATCACTTCATCCGCTATCTCATCAAAAGAATTATTATGACTTGTAACTATAACCAGTTTATTTTCCTTGTGACAGTAGTTGTCTATAAAGTCAGTAATTCCTTTTGAGTTTGCGTCATCTAAATTTGATACAGGTTCATCACATATAAGAATAGACGGATTTTTCATTATTGCTCTTGCTATTCCGACTCTTTGCTGCTCTCCTCCCGATAATTCAAATGGGTAATGATCTTTTCTTTTATCAATATTAAGCAATTTTAATAACTGCAAAGCCTTTTCTTGAATCTTTGGCATCTCTGCTTTCTTATCAAAAGCATCGAGTATATACACGTTCTCACAAACCGTTAATCCATCTAAAAGATTATAATCCTGAAATATTATACCTATATGTTCCTTTCTTATATTGCATTTTTCCCTATTTGATTTATCGCTTACCTTTTTGTCATCAAAAAATATTTCCCCACCGGTCTGATTCTGTAATAGACCTAAAATAGTTAATAATGTCGTCTTACCCCTCCCTGATTCACCTTTTACCAAATAAAGTTTTCCTGACTTAAATTCATAATTAAAATTCTCAAATACTCTAATTTCTCTATCCTTCTTCGTATAGCTTTTACTAAGATTTTTTACTCTGACAATCATCTCGCACTCTCCTATTTTACATTACTAATTTTTAATCTTCACAACTCAGTAAGCTTACGGTATATTCTCAATCTCAATCCGGAATCCATCCAGAATATCTTTTGCCTTTGCTTTACTGCAAGAAAACATTTGAAATGTATCTAAGCAACATACATAATATGTATTTTTTAAACTCAGCAGTATTGTATCACTAAAATCACCTTTTGGTAAACAATTAAAATCGTTTCCGTAATTATTTCTTGGAAAATAGACCTTTTGAAATTCATCTTCAAAAACATCGTCTTCAAAATATAAATTAAGAATATTTAAAACTTTTATATACCTGCCCAAGTTGCCAAAACTTCCAATAACACTGCAATATTCTTCTCTTGTTATAAATTCCGGCAAAAATAAACACTTGGAACATTTTGTATTGTGCTTACAGGCATCACATTCTCCTTCATTCTCCAAAACATCCATATGCTCTGAAATAATAGAGACCAATTTTTTTCTTTCATCTCCAACCTTTCCAATCACATTGTTAGATAAACATGCCATTACATCACCGTTAATTACAGATAATCTTGGCAGCTTGCATATGCTACAATCTCCAGTATAGATACAGCTGTTTTCAATAGCTCCTTTTTCAATTTCATTAACATCTATCATATATGTATCATAAAATTCATTTGAAGATCGGATAAGGCTATAAAGCTCATTTTTAGAGTCTATTTTTCTGATCTTAATTTTTTTCCTTCCATTGTTTATCAAATCGTTTACTTGAAATTGCACTTCACTATCCGTATTTCTCCTTATAAAAATTTGATTAGAAACCATAACATTATTACTATATAATTCTTTTAAGTTGGATTCATAATTTTTCAAAGGTATCTTTAGATTTTTTCTGTCGGCACAGTACTTGTATTTGCTTGTTATATTCAGCTTATCTGTGTTAATAATGATATCACCATTAATATCAATAAGATTTGAAATATAGGCAAATTCCTCCGGGCAAAAGCTTTTAGTATATATTTGTTTTGGAAAACCATAAAGCGCCTGTCTTTTATATATACCTGTATAAAACTCATACAGATTAAGCATCTTTATGTCAATTTGCTGCTGTTGATTAATTGTATTATAGCTCTCACTTTGAACATAGTTTAGTATTTTTCCCATATCATATTGTTGGTAGTATGTTCTGAAAGGAAGTCTTGTCGGTGATTCCTCTTTTAATATATTTAATTTACTGCTATTTTCAAATATATCACTCCCAGGAAAACACGTCGTATAACAAACACTGATATTCTTAGTATTTAAATCATACTTTAAGAACTCCATTGTTTTGAGCGCATCAGTATACTCCTCTCCAGGAAGTCCGAAATTAACACTTACGTAGGGTTCCAGCCCTTTACTGACTGCATAAAGAAAATTCTCTTTTAAATTGTTAATATAGTTAAAAGAACTATCCGAGTCTTTCTTTTTACCTATGCTATCCATAACTCTTAATGATGCAGTCTCAAGCCCTATTCCAATATTCTTAAAATTGCATTGTGCCATAATATCAATTAATTCTTTAGAAAGAATATCCGAACGAATGCAACACCAATATTTGAATCTAAGATTATTTTCAATAATACTTTCGCATAGCTCCAATGTCCTCTTATTTGAAATGGAAAAACAATCATCATAAAATCTTACAAAAACATCGTCCCCACTTATATATTCTTTAATAAATTTGAGTTCACTTATAACACTATTTATAGAGTGATATTGAAAATACTTCTGCTCTTTTCTGTAAGAACAAAACACACACTTCCCAAAACATCCCTTAGAAGTGTACATTCCAACGTTTTCAATTTCCTCCGGAGGAATCAGACCTTCACTATATGGCATACCAATACTGTCAAGCAATTCTATCCTGTATGCCTTGGTATCTGTCCTGGTAAAACCCTCCTCTGTTCTGATTGCTATGTTTTCTATCTTTTCAAGGGGTTTAGCCTTTTTTATTATTTCAAATAGACTTTGCCCCAAATTATCAAGCAAAACAATATTGACATCAAGATCCTGACACAAATTATCAACGATATACTCCGACGAAGGACCTGTACAATATATCAATAGACTGGGTTTAATTCTTTTCAGATTGTTAATTATTACTTTACTTATATAATAATTATATTCGTTAATATAAAAAGTAAGCCCTAAACTTTTTTCTGCCATTAAATCATCTATAATATTATTAATATTTATAATGTTTTTATTTATATACTGCTTTGATAAAACACCTTTTCTCTTCAGAAATGCTCTAATATAACCGGAATTCAATTCATATTCCGCTCCACTTACGAAGCCATCAATAATATTAATATAAACAAAAACCAAATCATAGACCATTTTAATCCCTCAATAAACTATATTTTTAAAAGTATCTAATATCATTTCCACCATTCTTGTTGCTTCATTTTTCGTTGTTATATACATAGGTAGCAGTATCAGTCCAATATCTGAACGATATAAAAGCAAACCTCTTTTCTTAAGACTTTCCTGAATAAAATAGATTTCTTTACAGTTAAGACAGGCGTTACTTTTTTTATTCTGCACCAAATCAATTCCAATTAGCAGACCTTCGCCCCTGATTTCTCCCACATTTCTATGGTATGCCAATTTGTCTTTGAGTTCCCTTAAAATATAGGCTCCAACCATAGAAACCTTATCACCTATGGCATTTTTCTGGTACTGCTCCAGGGTTGCCATACATGCTGCACAGGCCAATAAATTACCATTTTGAGTTGAACCGTGAATAATATACTCCCCCATACTAAAAAAGGTATTACAAATATCCTCGGAAACTGAAACTGCCCCCATAGGAAGATATCCTCCATTTATGCCTTTAGCCATACATACCAAATCAGGCTTGATACCCAGCTTATTTATATAAAAAGGAGTGGATTATATGAGTTCAAGTGTTTTGCATTTTAAGAAAGCCCAATTTAATGTATTAACTAATGAAGAAACTGAGTTAGTAAATGGTGGTGTAATAATAGTTGGGTTTGCGATAGGTATAGCGGCGGTTGCACTAGTTGGAGCAGTTGCAGCACCAGTGGTTTATAAAGACTTAAAGAATGTCTACGATACAAATTATGAAAGAGGATATAGAGAAGAAGAATATAAGTACAGAACAAAATGACAATTTGTATAAATAGACATGGAGCTAAAATAAACGAATAGCTTATATGGGCATAAACTTATATTTTATGCCCATATGTATTGTTTGGAATAGTTAATTTATAATTTGAAAGAAGGAGTTAGTATGATAAATAAACGTTTGTTTCTATTTAATATTAAGTTGTTAAACATACTAGTATTTATCTTGTTTGTACTAATTTTTGTGCCTTTACTAGGTTTATCTTACTTAATGAATGAAGGGAAAATATCTTATGACATAAGCTGGCAGTTTTTTTTGCTATTAACTATCCTGTTATTTATTCATGAATTATTGCATGGAGTTGCATTTGCTGTATTTGGTAGAGTCCCGTTCCGAAAAATAAAATATGGATACAACATAAAAAAAATAATAGCATATTGTACATGTGAACTCCCAATTAGTAAGAATGCTTATTTCATTGTTGCAATTTTTCCATTGTTAATAACAAGTATTATTCCTACGTATTTTGCATTAAATATGGCAAGATTTGATGCTGTTTTGTTTGTTGCATTGGCTTTTGTTTTTAGTATAGGAGATATTGTAATGGCAATTGAGATACTTAGATTGCCAAAGGGTTCAAAGGTGCTAGATTGCCCAAATGATGTGGGATTCTATTTGTTAGAAGACGAGTCAAGAAATAAAGATCCGCTATTTAGACCTTTATTATCTAAAGAGTCTGAAAAAAAGGACATTGTTGACACAGACAATAGAAAAAGTGATAGTTCAAAAATAAAAATGTTACAAGTTTCTATTATATCATTTTGTTTTATGTTAGTTTTTTTATTACTAATATATATAGGCGTAAGATCTTTGGTAGGAAATTATGCCAATGAAGCTGGTAAGGCAAAATTTAGGCAAGAATATCAAATAGATTGAGTTGTAGATAGTTAAAAACAACCAAATAAGTAATATTTCGAGCATACTACTAGGAGGAAATATGAGTATTTTGATTAGTGTTATTACTGTTGTCACTAGTCTTTCGTTGACTGTTTGGATTTATCTACATGTAAGAAAATATGTTGCAGAATTAGGTAAATCAAAAGGCAAAGATGCTTTCATAAAAGATAGAATTTTAAAGTAAGTGAAATACTGATTAGAGACTATATAATCTAAATTTTGTAAATAATAATTATTTAAAAATATAGAGATTGCATGCGGGGGAAATAATGACATTATTTAGAAAATACATTATTATCCTCCTTATAATACTATTTAAATTTATCCGACAGAATAGGTTACAGTTAGAATACAGCAAAACTATTTTATATAATTTATTTTATCAGACGTTTTTTGCATTTACCAGTCTTTTGATAAATTTGTAGATTATAGATTCAAATAAACATCCTCCCTCATATGATCTTGAGTAATACCGATATAGGGTAACATTTCTAGGAGTATATTTAAAATGGTTATACTTACTGTTTCAGATAAAAGGCCGGTTGGAAAAATATTTGAAGATATATCACATTCAATTTCCCGAAATGGAAAAAAGTTTAGAAGCTTGGATATAACCGGTAAGATAATGTTTTTATTAGTAACTATACATAGGCTGACAGGTAGATGCAAACAAACGGAAATATAGAATAATATGGGAAAACGTGACTATAGTCACGTTTTCTGCAAAAAATAACATGACTAAAGTCATGGTCAAAACAAAAAAGTCGTGACCATTAGCACTAGCATTTAAAAAAATAATATGTTAGTATATACCATAGAAGTTAATTCCAAAATAAAGAGTTCAATAACAAGCATGGTAATGCATACGTGTAATAATCATTATAGGAGAGTTTTTGTTCAAGGGAAGCTAATTATAGAGGACAGAGATTAAACAGGAAAGCTATTGAAGATGGAAAATGTACTTTCTTTAAGAAAAAACATGTCTAAGAGATAAATGAGGTAATAAGCAAAATAGTGTTTGTTACTCTAAACCAGTTTTGTTACAGAGTGTTTATAATGAAATGATGTGATTTATATTGTATTATGTCGTCACCTATAAAATCTGTGAAAGTAGATAACTGGATAATGGTGAATCATTTAACTAGAAAGGTTGATTAGTGATGGTCGTTATAGAAACAGGAAGAACACTAAACATGGAAAATGTTCTTTCACTTAGAAAGAAAATAACACAAGAAGAAATGCAAAAGGAAATGGCTAAAATAGGACAATTTTTTGAAGAAAATGGAATAAAGAAATCAGGTTATATAGCAACTACTACTTATTCAATAGATTCAGATGGGAAATTAGACATAGAAATACTCGTGCCTATGGACAAGTTGGTTGAATTACCTCCTGAGTATAGACTAAAGCCTGTATTTAAATTGGTAAATGCAATATATGCAAGACATGAAGGAAATCCGGCCAATCTTCAAAATGTATACAATGAGATGATGGAATTTATTAAGGAAAATAATTTACAACAAATAACAACAGGGTATAATGTTACAGTTAAGGATAGCTCACTAGCTATGAGCATGGGTGAGATTGTTATAGATGTGTATATTGGTGTAAGTGAGAATATATTGTGATGTCTAACTGCTAAAGCGGTTTGATATAAATAATAGATAAACAAAAACTTTAAGATGTCGACTATTAAAGAATTTGCATGTCTGTTTAAACTGTATGATTTAAATTTAATTAAAAGAACATAGGATAATAGGAGGTTATTATGTCAAACACAATAGAATTAAACAATTTTGGTTTCTCAGAATTAACAAATGAACAACTTATGCTAGTTGAAGGAGGAAGTTGGGAGCCATTAAAGATTGCGGGGCTGGTCACATTGGGAGCAGTAGCAATAGCAGCATCACCTGTTATTGTAGGAGCTGCAATAATAGGAGGAGCAGGAGTTGCAGTTAGTGTAGGAACAGGCATGGTAATAGCTGGAACTGGAGCTATGATTGTAGGCAAATATGGTTTTAATTAATTTAATTATAAGGGGGAATTAATAATGAATTCGATGACAGATTCGCTTAGCAACTTTGTGGTGTTAAATGAAGAGGATATAATGAACTTAAATGGAGGTGGAATCAAAGAAGTATTTATTATTGGTGGAAAAGTATTGGCAACAGCTGGTACTGTAGTTGTAGCAGCAGGAACAATCAGTGGGTCTGGTGGATTGGCAACACCTTTGGTAGTAGGTGGTGCAGCAGTGACAATCGCTGGAATTTGGGCTTTATAATAAATATACATTAGTATTGAAAAGTTTGTTTTATAAGTGTTAAAAAAGGCTACTAGTACATCTAATGAATTACATAATGTGTGAATTTGGGTGAATTGGGTGTACTAGTTAGTTTGTTAATTTTTATAATATAATATTAAAACTAAAGGAATAATTGATGTATTTTTTTGCTTACTAGAATTAAATAGTAAAAAATGACATAAAAAGGGGATGGAGTGTTGTGGGAAAAATTAACTCTTACAAAAAAATAGTATTTGCTATTCTTGTATTACTCTCAATAAGTAGCCTTTGGAATGTGATGGCTAGAAATGAAATTAGTGATCTTAAAAAAATTATTGTTGTATCTTTAAACTTAATATTTATTTATCTGATTTCCGAGTATATTGAAACTTATATTTATCATAAAATTGTCAAGAGTATGTTTGGAGCTATAAATTATACACAGAATGCAATTTATAAAATTCATTTCAGTGTATTACCTATTTGTTCATTATTAATATATATTGCAGCGTGGCTTCTATTTATAGAGAATTCAGTAGTAGATATTCAAACATTAGGAATATTGATAATTATGGCAAGTGCTTTGATAATTTTTACTGTACAAGTAAGAGATAAAGTTATTTTTGCAAATGAAGAATACATATTTTTACATAACGAAGTAATGTCTATATCATCTATACAAAAATATACATCTAGTAAAAAAAAGATATTAGGATTTGAAGTTATGGAGATTAAAATAGCTACTAATTTAGGTAATGAATACATTTTAAGAGTAGATAGAAATCAGACAAATCAGTTTTGTACAAAGCTGCTGAAAAAGTCATCCGCATGACAACCCCAAAAGAATCTAAATAAT
>CAYPCH010000011.1:0-47802 GCA_964409165.1 uncultured Oscillospiraceae bacterium
ATGTCCACAGCCAAGCCGGACTATTTAGCACTATATTAAAAAATGGGGAAACTCAAATGCAAATATAAAGAAGTCCGGAAAAAACCCAGCCATAGCAATTTAAATAATTCAAATTGATTTTAGTTATTCTATTAGCAGTTATATACTATATAACAATCTCAAGCTCCTTCCTCAGCTGTGATAATTTTACCAATCTCATGCTTACCTTGGCTAAAACAATTGCAACATCTTCTCAAAGGATTTGTAAATAATTACAGCAGTTTCTGCTCTTGTAATATTTCTTGTTGGAGAAATAAGTTTTTTGTCATCACCTGCAATTATTCCGTCTTTCACCAGTGCTGAAATACTTTCTACAGCGTATGGCGATATTTCCGATACATCTTTAAACATGTCCAAGTCTGTAACAGTTCCCTTAATGCTTATGCCTGCGCAGATAAGTGCCCTATTTACGATAACCATCAATTCCTGCCTTGTTATCTGGGTTTCAGGGTTAAAGTCATTATCCCCCACACCTTTTATTATTTCAAGACTTCTTGCTATTCCTACTGCTTCATAATAGTACTTTTCTGTTGAAACATCATTAAAATTGGTGCTAAACTCTGCCTCCAAGTCCAAAGCCTTTACAATCAGTATAACGGCATCTGCCCTTGTTATGTTTTTTTCAGGGCTGTAAGTAATAGCAGATGTTCCATTAATTATACCCCTTGAAGCAAGCATTTCTATTTGCTCTTTTGCCCAATCGTAGCGTTTTAAATCATCAAAGGATTTATCTTCAAAAGCTACAGTATATCTTCCAGAATACCTTGCACTGAATATAACTTTTTTTGTAGTATCATCATATATAGCTTTTGGAATGGGTACAAGCTTGTCGTTATCACCAATGTACCACATAAAGATTCTATCAGGTTTTTTAAGCTCATCCAGTGTAGGAGTATAGTCTATAGACACATCTATAGATGTTCTATTATTACTCCATTTTACAGGCTTGTCGTCAACCAACACCTCTAATTGTATTACTGGACTGCCTCCGATTTTCACCCTCTGTTCCGGGCGTAAATCTGAAACATCTGCTTTTGATACTATCATCGATACATTTTGTGCTCCCTTTAATTCTTTCTCTCCAAACATGTCAAGCGAGAACTCCAAAGCTGCAAACGGGGTCTTAATTTCTATCGTTTTACTCTCTCCCTGCTTAGTAAATATACTTGAAGGAAGTTGTTGTTCATATGATGTTGCACCTTCTACCTCTCCAACACCAATAGTTACCTTCTTCACTTCTGATTCACCAGATTCAACCTTCTTAAAAGCGTCCTGCACATCCTCAATTGTAACGGATGAAACCGCTGTGTTTTTCCCTTCACTTATTTTGGGCACTACAGTAATGTTGCCTTTTTCATCAATTTCAACCCTTCCATTTTCATCAGGTAGTTCTCCATCTTCTTCGGTTTCCGGTATAATTACCACCGGTCGGTCAACCGGATCATCTCTATCTGTTGGTGGATCAGCTGGATCAACCGGCGGCTCGACCACTGGCGGCTTAGATTTCACTACTGTCACTTTTACAGACTTTGATGCTCTATTCCCTTGGAGGTCAACAGCAGTAAATGTAACAGTTGTTGTACCAACAGAGTATGAATCAGGAGCATTATTTGATACAGGAACAATTCCGTCAACCAGGTCATAGGCCGATGCTTCACCAAGTATAACAACGGTTTTATCTCCTGTAGCTTCAACACTCTTATCCTCAGGTACTGTAAGTTCAGGAGGCGTAGTGTCTACAACAGTAATTTTCTGTTCTTTTGTAATAGAGTTGTCATTCATATCTCTTGCTGTCCATATTACCAGTGTAGTACCTAAAGGATAGTCTACAGGTGCATTGCTGGTTATAACCCCTCCCGGCATGTTTTTCACAATAGCTGTCCCTATGTTTATAGGTGTACGCAATCCCTGTGCTTCTACCTCCATATCCTGCGGTACTATCAGTTCAAAGCTCTCCTTAACATAAACAGTCACAATTAACTGATTGCTTTCACCTACTTCTTTGCCCATAACATCTACAACTTTCACAACATAGGTATAGCTATTACCTTCTTCAATATTTGTATCTGTAAATGTTGTACTTGTAACCTCTCCAATTTGCTGTCCATTACGATACACTCTGTAGTTCTTTAAATTTCCTGTAGAAGGATTCCACTTAAGTTCAATACCTTCTTTATCAACAGAAACTGCTTTCAGACCAGAAGGCCGTGAAGGAGCTTGAATTCCCTGTCCTTCAATTAATACACTATACTCCTTAGAAGCCTTGCTCTGTGCTCCGTATTTATTGAATCCGGTTACATGAACCTTGTGACTGCCAGACTTTAAAGATAATGAGGTATCAAACAGCCCTTCTTCATTTGTTTCAATAATGCCCTGTAATACATCATCTATCCATATCATTATTCCTGACTGCGGAGGTGCCTCACCTTGTAAATTAACTGTATAAGGTGATTCCTTTTCCGGCTGACTTACAGAATAAAGTACAGGTATTTCCGGTGTCGATGTATTTAATTCTATTATTATAGGCACGTTGTAGCTATAGCCTTCTAGCCCTCCAATATCAGATGTATACTTGTCACTCCATCCGTATACTGAATCGGATACAGACATTGAAATTGTTTGTGTTACCAGTGCTGGATTCAAGTTTCTCCCCTCTACATTTACCGTAAAGAGTCCAATGTATCTACCGTCAGGGGCATCCTCAGGCAATTGTGTCGTTGCAATTGCAGATAAGCCTTTTCCCGCCTCCAGCGTTTTCTGTAAAGTCTGTCCATCGTAGCTAAAGAAATTGAAGCTTCCCGAAGGTATGGTATACCCATCATCATTTCTAAGTTCTCCTACATTACAGTCTACTTTTTCGATATCATACCTTAAGGATGACTCAAACACATCAAATTCAAAACCTATCTCTTTTGTGGTACTTACAACAAAGTATGGATAGCTTACGTCAGGCACAGCACCCAAATCCGGAAGCTCTACCACACTTAAGGAGTAGTTCTGGGTTTCCTCATCACCATGAGGAGCATTTACTACTACACGATATTTACCTTGTACAGGATTTATAACCCTTATATAATCCATTTCATTTATCAATCCACCGATTTCTATTCCCTGTACCTCATTTTTCTCAGCACCACTTAGATTTCCAGCAAACTTCCCATCAGGGTCATAAACACCAAGTTCAAGTTTAACTCCAGGTCTTGCAGCCATAAACAATCTTATTTCAGCCGTTTCACCATCTGAGTCTATAAATATTTCATCCCTTTCACCGGGATTAATATCTCTTCCAAGCGGCTGACTTGTCTTGAAATAGGTGCGTCTTGCATCAATTTGCTCATATGTTCCTGCAAAAAAGTATGCGGTATATGGTCCTTTCGGTTCACCAATGGACATTGTTTCTGGTTCTGCAATGTTAAGGAATGCAACAGCAGTATACCCACCTGCATCCAACATTGTAGACCTTGGAACTTGAAAAGGTATTTCCAATGTAACAGTTTGTCCCGGTGCAACAGTTACCGTATTTGCTTCGGGAACAGCTACAAGCCCGATACTGTCGTATATCTCCAAAGATGGGGATATCGTCAGTGTTCCTGTATACATATTCCTAATTTTAAGCACTGCCTTTCCTTGTCCAACCTCAAGCGAAGATCCAATGGCAACATCAGGAACTACCATACTCATCACTTCTACAGGAAGAGGCGGGTCAATCTTTCGCCATTCATCAATAGCTACAAACATTCTGTTAACTGAATTGGCTATTGCCAGTTCCCTTGAAAGGGTAGTGGTTGACATGGAAGTAGCACCCACAGTGTTATTGACCATATCTTCAAATATCCTGCGTTGTTCATACTTAAGATCTATTTCATCCAGGGCTACTTTCGATTTCAAACTGGACATCAGCATAGATTGTATAAACAATGAGTTTATCAACCCTATATAAGGACTCATAGGCATCATACCAAAAGCAAAGTTAAAAACATCATAAATAGCCAGTTGTGATTTTATTTCATTAATCTCCCATCTTCTTGACAGGTTAGAATATCCCCTTGTCTGTATCCTGAGTGATTCTATCAGAGGTTCTCTGTACTCGCCAAGTTTTACTTCATATGGAAGAAGATCACCATAATATGGGTGGTATACCCACACATCTTTATATATACCTATAGCGCTGGACATCCTGCCTTCTCCATTGCTCCACATGCTCTCCAAATCCTCGTTTAATCCCTTTAGGTATTCAAGTAAAGGATCTAATGGATAGTAGGATGGTGCGGAATTTCCGCCTCCCCTATAAGTGTTAAGCAATCCCCTGGCTTCCATTAATTCATAAGTTACTCTTCCCTTCATTTCACTAATGCTCAACTCTTCCGCTTTATCGATTAATTCCTGAATCATTGCATCAATCTGTCCATCATCCAATCCCGATGAATTTAAATAATAGTCCTCCACCTTATCTCTGTCAACAAGTCTAAATGGTTTAGACTCGATTTCACTTATAACCATATTAAGTACATCTTTTCGGGACGTTCCTTCTTTAATCCTGTCATAAGTAAATCCGGCGAGTTCTTCCATCATTATACGGATTTCCTCTTGATTTGATTTGTATTGCATTACATCATTAGCCCAGCTTATAAGGCTTGTAGCACCAGATATACCAAATTGTTTCTTTATAATTCCACTAGCTGAATTAGGATATCCCATTATTACATTGAACCTGTCAATATTATATTCATATTCATCCTTAAGATCTTTGATTCTTTCATTAACAGCTTCAATTTCTTCTTCAGAAACATCTCCTGATTCAAGCTTTTGTTCCTCTTGCGTGATCTCACGCTCCAACTGTGGAAGTCTTGCAGTGATTTGTTCGAGCACTCTTTGCTCCTCAGGAGTAAAGAATATTTTTGATGGAAGCGGTTTAGCAGGGATGCCTACCTTCAAGCCCCCCGAGCTATTAAATTTAAATACCTTAAACATGCTCTTTACAAACCCCAGATAGGATATTGCAGAAGATATGCCGTCTATGGCCACCGAAAATCTTTCTGCATAGTCAGCTTCATCTACATATTCCATCAAGTCAACTATAACAACTGCAAGGTCATATACCGTTTTGTCCATAAGATTCTGAATATTGTATTCGAGCATATCGACCTCAGAGAGCAAATCATTAAAATCCGCATTCCATACTTTCTGAATCGCCATTGGTGCTATTACAATATTGTCATTTACTTTAGTACTATGTACAGCAAGGCTTGGAACATTCATCCAATCTTCCAATCCATTCACTACAATCTCAAAGCTTCCTGACTTCGTGTCGCCAGCTAAAACATCTCCAATATTGAGAGCACTTAAGTCGTTTTGTGAATGCCCTTCACCAGATGTTATTCTGACAACTTCCATCTGTCCTGCACCTAGTATGGAAGGCAGTCCAATGGTCACATTACGGGCTTTACCATTTCCTGTATTAGTTACAACTGCTTCAAGTTTATAATGGCTTTCACCCATTTGTTCAAGCTTATAGCTTATATACAACTTTGGTGGTGGCTCAATTGTAAATTTCCGTGGTCCTATATAGCCTTCAAATACTTCTTCGTCCAAAGTATATCTGTAAAAAACATAGGCATAATAATCTCCGCTTATATCCCCCATACCGGCTCGGCTCTTAATGCTGTATTTTATTGATTGATTACCGTTGCCACCTATGGAAGGTATGGATATCCACCCATCCTTTGCTTCACCTGTTCCTGTTTCCTCCGGCTTAATTAGGAATCTTTCTGTAACCAGTTTTCCTCCAGCAAAAACATTACCATTTGCATCTAAAGGTTTGTCTATAATTTCTACTGCAAATGAAATATCTTTAATCTCTTTATCCTCATAGGGATTGTAGAAGGTAAAACCGGCATCAAATGCCTCATCTACCATTGCAACATCCTGTGAGAATCCGAAAGATGCAGCAGCATTTCCGGCAGCTTCTGGAATAGCGATAATATCGATATTCCATCTCTCTTTTAAGAAGTCCTCACTGAATTCTTTAGTCTTATTATCTATATTGTTATCTTCCTTATCCTCATCCTCTTCGTTATCTTCTTCCTCGTTGTCTTCGTTATCCTCTTCTCCCTCGTTATTTTCTTCCTCTTCGTCCTCAACGTATTTTATTTCCTTTACCCTGAGCTTTTCAAGCTTACTTTCAGGTATTGGGTCAGTTACTATGTCTAAAGGATAGTAGTTTATCCTGACAGGTAAATCCAGTGTAACCTCTGTCTCTTCTCCATTTTTGTCAAGTCCTGTACCTCTTATGAATATGGTCATATCAAAGGTATAACTCCTGCCATAGAACCTTTGAATATTACCTTGTGGAGCAGTATAACTCCCATCTTCATTTGCAGGAACACTTATAATATAGATATTATTTTCCTCGTCTAAGGATACTTTTTCTACGCTTTTGCCTTCATAATACATCCAAGCCAGACCTTTTAACCACGCATCGAAGTTTTCACCCGTTACCTCCTTAGGTACTGTTACCTGATATTGTCCCGGAGTATCGGTAGCTTTTACATCTGCTCTATAGTATAAACTGGACAAATCGAAGCTCCAGCTTATATCCTTTGATTCTCCTTGGCTGAAGTCCCCTAAACTAACGAAATTGCTTGTAACCTTGCCATATTTGAGATTGATTGAATCAGCAGGAAGATCTGAATTTAAATGTGCAATTTCAGCCTCTACTCCGTAGATATCTCCCAGTTCTGTATAGTTTTTAATGGTCAGCTTCCCTCCGACACTTCCTTTTATCAGATCAGTATCTCTCACAGTAACTTCATCTCCGGGGAAGTTAGCTCCCAATTGAGGTTTTTGTGTGTCTACATTAATCTTTGGCTCTATAATCATGTTGTCTGGATTCTGCAATCCATCTCTCACTTCGTCCATTATACTGCCTGGATCCCAACCAATGTCAATTTTCTTCTTTTCTATAACAAGTTTCTGAGGAATCTGATCTATTACAGCAGGTACATAAAAACTCTTTTCAAGGCTGTCATACTCCGGTGCACTTACCTTTAATGTGTATATTCCTGCTGGAATATTTTCAAACCTGTGTAATGCGTTACCTAAAGCCTCACCTATATATACACCTTCATCCACCGGTTGTTCCCAATCCGTTGTATGAGGACCTATGAGTCTAATTTGGGCATTTTCTACAGGTTTATAATTTCCGTCCACCGCTTCAAGAATTATTGTAGCAATGTTTGCAACACCAACATTCACCTTCAAAGGAATGTCTTTTGTGCCTGCATTGGATTTTAGAGTTATAACATCCTCATAGATACCAGGTTTTACAAACTCATTAGGTGCAATATTTACTGCTATAATTGCCCGGGCATTTTCATCCCTTATGGATAAGCCCTTGCCAATTGGCAGAATCAAATCTGTGCCCGATGTGGTCATTGTTATCCACGGAAGTCTTTCAGGAGATTTAACCTGAAGATCTCTAATGGAACCTGTTCCAGTATTTGCAACAGAAACAACCTGGGTTATTATCTCACCTGGTCTTACAGCTCCTTCGACTTTCGGCTCTTCTTCAGTTTTTCCAATTTCAATAATTCCCTTACTCATCAGTTGTTTCAGCCCTGTTATTTCTATATAATACGCTGGTTTAGCCTCCACAATCTGCACATCCGTGTTTGAAATATATTCATATCCCTCAGCACAGCTAGCTTCCAGCACAAGTGTATTAATGCCTGCTACAGCTTCTTCATGAGCTTTTATTTCCAAGTGCAAATCAACAGATTCACCAGGTTCAAGGATATCTGGCACACTTGTTTTGGACAGAACTTCAATATCTTCTGAATCCTTATTCCATCTCATATCAATACTTATTGAATTAAGAGGTATTGTACCAACATTCACCAGTGTGACCTTCATAGCTTCAGTGTTGCCTGCAGTGACACTCGCCTTTTGTGCTGATGGCAAATACAAACCTTCTACATAAAACACCCCGGTCTTGCTGGATTTTAAAGCTTTGTTTACTTTAGCCTCAGACCTTAGTGAATATGAACCACCAAAGCCTTCAGGCAGTTTAAACAAGTAGTTGTAATACCCATTTTCATCGGTTTTAGTATCTAAATGCCATTCTTCCTCGCCAACTACTATAATAGTTACCTCGGCATTCTCTATAGGAGCGGAACCATCATCCATAGTTACTCTGCCATTGATCTCTATTGCTTCTCCAACAGAATAAGTCTGTTTCTCTGTTTCTACTGTTACCAGATAGTCACGGATCAACTTTAAAGAGCGCAAAACAGTCTCTTTTTGTTCCTCTCCCTCTATTACAGTGATGCATGCAGTGTAGTCCCCTATCTCAAGTTCCTTATCTAGTTCGTGTATGAATACTCCCTTCAGCTCATCATAATCCATAAAGCTTGAGTAAACTGCACTATCTTCGAAATTACCGTGTGCATCAGGCTGTCCTTTAAACAATACAAGTTCTGCACCAACCCCATCTGAAGCTCCTAAAGGACGCCACAACTCATCAGTGGATACTACCTTCAAAGTATATTTAGGACTTTCTTTTACCGTATATACAGCCCTTTCACTTGTACATTCTAACTGTAATTCACTCTTTACCCTATAATAATCTATTTTCTTTGCTTCATCTCTGCTTGCCATATATATTTCGCTATGCACATCCCCATATACCACAAGCTCATAATCGGGAGCAGTTGGAAGATGGTCAGCCTTCCATTCAATTGTTCCTGTAACCGTAGCTCCCGGTTCTACTATTGTCGATACTCTGAAGCTGCCTGCAAAAATATTATTTACAAACAAAGAAGTAGTAAAAGGCTTATTAATTGGTGCATCTCCGGTATTTTTCAATTTAATCCCGGTAGTTACCATGTCTCCAAGTCTTGCTATTCCTTTATCAGGAGTTGTACTTATTTCTTCCACCAACAACTGCGGAAGTCGTACATTAAGCGGTGACTCCAGTTGATATACAAGCCTGTTGTTAACTTCATCAAGTTCACGTATACTATTAGTTTCATCCACAAAAGCCCTTATAGTTTCAATTCCCTTTACAGGTCTATCCCATGAGAAGGAAACAGTAACTGTGCCATTAGCTTCAACTTCTTTAATCTCCTTTGTTCCTATATAGACATTATCTGTATATACGGAAATATAAAAAGGCTTATTGACATCAGCATATCCGCTATTTCCAACCGCCACATTTATTATTAGCGGCTGACCCGGTTCTATAGTTGCATTGTTAGACATAGTTGAAACATTTTGAACTATAAGATCGGGATATCTTAATTTTATATTTGGCGATTTCATCTGTGCTGCATTGTCAATTCGGTCCATTTCCACAACATAAGGAATCGGTCCGTCAGCAACCACCTTAAAGGAGTGTATGCCCTCGTTCTGAACTCTCCAAACTGTTGAAACCTCCACTGTGTTAGCCACTTTATTGTATGGCAATGATTCTACAATCTTAGTGTCTATCAGCTTGTCATTAACATAAAATGCTACGTTGAACCTTCCGGCATTTGCCATTCCATCATTTTGAACAAGAGCCGATAAGGTTAACTCCTCATTCCAGTCAAGAACACCATTTTGAGCCACATCACATGTGAATTGCGCAACCTTAAGGTTCGGGAAGAATGAGTTTTCTGTATATATAGCCCGACTTAACTGGTTATTCTCAAAATCAGCCTCATCTACAGGTCTTCCCATATCGTTGGCAACTACTGTGAGCATGTGATTACCCGGAATAGTCAGCCACTCAAATGTCACATTCTTTGATTCCCCAGGCTTAATGGCATCTGTTATTTTTACATAATCCTTAAACATATTGTTTGCATAAAAACCTACAAGGAAATCTCTATCTGTAGCAACATAACCACCGTTAAAGACTGTAGCAGTAACTTTAAGCTTTTCACCCTCTTTTGGTTTATCGCTACTTAACTTTATGTCACTAATTCTTAAATCGGCCCTGGTTTCCCTGACAGTAATCTGCATCTCGGACGTTGTCTCAACATAGTTATCATCTATAACTGTCAGTTTTACCTTATAAGTACCTGAGTTACGGTAAGTGTATACAGGAGCCACACCAGCTGTTGATTCTCCATCTCCAAACTCCCAGATAAAGCTCTGAATATAGCCATCTCTGTCGTAGGAGCGTGAACCGTCAAACTTTGCAGGTTTCAACACATCCACCGAGAAGTCCACCCCTGCATCAGAGTAAGGACTGTAGTTTATACTTGCATTTTCCACGAATGTGCCATCTGTAGAATCGTTGCCCACGATGCTTGCTTTCAGTTTATAAACTCCACCCTCCTCTGGAAGCCAATTGGTATATACATAAACTGAATTAAAAGGCTTGAGATTTTGGAACTGTCCTTCGCCTATCTTTACTTCATTTTCCTCTTCGCCTCTTAAGTTAATCTTTGCCGCAAAAAACTCTATAACACCGTTTTCTATACCTGTTCCCTGGTTGTAAACAGAGGCTCTTACGCTTGTCATTTCGCCTTCATTAGGGTTTACTCCTATATCATAGTAGGCATATTTTGTTTCTGTCTCTAAAGTGTAAGGGTCTATATCATAATAAACTCTTGCATATTCAATTGCGTCAACTACAGCTCCTGAGCTGAAGTCTACCGTATAATCTGCCGGATAGTAGTATCTGTTTTGGTCTTCTGGGTAGCTTTCAGGTTTTGTATTTAATATTGGTATTTCATCCACTATGTATATATTCCCATTGTTCTTCCAGGTATTGTTTTTCGCCAAGGTAACAATCGAATCATCATCTTGTGCATTGACCTCTCTTGTTACTGAGCGTATAGGTGTATTCGTCAAAGGGTCTTTTAGCATCAACACCTGATACCTCGGCATTCCCGCTTCATCTGGATTTCCCTCCTTTTGAGGTACGGTGAACTTTATAGTATTGTAATCCGAATCAGGCTGATTTTCAACAGTAAGACTTTGCGGAACGTATATAGGAAGCTTCATTCCTGTTGACAGGTTTATTAAATAATTCGGGAATCCAGTATCCCCTACATCAACAAGACTTAAAACACCATCACTGCCATCCTCACCTGCATAAAGGTTATCTTTGCCGATTATTTCTGTTTCTACATCCACTATCAATGGATTTAACTGAATACCTTTATAATCCTTGTGGTTAAGTGTAGCTTTAAAGTCACGGAACTCACCTTCAAATGGCTCCGCCCCCTCTTCTTCCTCATACACAACCCATTTTACCAGCCAGTATCCACTTACACGGTCTTGAGGCTCTATATCCCCTAAATTCAACCGGAAACTGTTGCCAGTCTTGCTACCTATAGATGTCTCCAATATATCAAATCTTGTTAGTAATCCTGATTGATTGGTTTTAATATCAAGCTGTCCCGATTCTATCACAAGGTTTTTGGCAGAGCCATATCCAACGTTTTCAGCAACCACTCCGAGTCTGAATGGTTGACCTGACTCTATTTTACCTGGTACATAATAATTCAGTTTAATCTTTGGTTGTGGCACTATGGTTATCTTCTCTGGCTGAGTCTGAGTTTCAATATATCGTCCATTCACATAGTAGGACACAATTGCCCGTGCAAAATAGTCTTTGCCTTCAGGATCTTCTCCTCCCAATCCATCTGCGGGTATAAGCTGCCATGTGGCAGTCATACCGTTACCAGAAGACAATGATGCAGAACCATCAAGGGCGGAAATCCCTTCAATGCCTGTTGGTATAATGAAATTACGACCTGTTACATCTTTACCTTCGGTATCTGCTATAAGTATCCTGACCTCAAGGTTCTGGAGAGCATCTCTGGCATATCCGTTTTCTACCTTTAATGTAGCATCAAAGGCCTGCCTTTCCAAAGAAGCTGTCTGACCTAATTTAAGGGTTACTATCTGGTTGCTGACAACCCCGTCATCTTTCGAATCATTTCTGCCATCTATTGGAACAAAGTAATCAAGTTCCATTAACTGTTCATCAGCCAAATTAACTTCAATTTCTTCCTCATCACCATATTTCACCTTTAACACTGCATTTCTTTCACCGGGGCTCTGTAAAGGCAAAGTCCCCATTACCTGGGCTGCGGGAAATACAGGTAATCCAGTATCATCATCAAAACTTACATATTTACCCTGTAGCACAATCGCATTATAGGGAAGCTTTGTTTCATCATTAATACCATATTTCAAATTGTAATAGCCAGGCTGTACCATGATGCTTATTCGGGTACTTCCATGAGCAGGGATTTCACCAATATATCCACCTCCCACGATACTTATTCCCATGTCCTCACTGTTTTCACGAAGTATTGAAGCAGTGATATCTGTAATTGCTACAAGTCCCGTGTTTACTACTGTCGCCTCAAGAATTATTGGATCTGTTACCTGTTTAGGAACAGTTACCCATTGAGGAATAAAACCGAACTTTGGATTTGGTATGTTTGCTCCAAAGGTTAGTTCCAGTTCTATATCATACTTGTCTTCTATTGTAGTAGGCTTGACACTCCACTCTATCTGCACCGGTTGTGTTTCCATAATTACTTCCACCATGGATGATTCCTGCATTGGCGTCACATGTGCCACACCGATAACACGGTTTTTAGCTTTTGCTCTTATTGTATATGTGTATTCTCCCAAAGGTTTGTCCTCAAAGGTGACAATACCATTACTATCGGTTCTGCCATGGAAGTTTTGATAATAGGTCACTTCCTGACCTTTTATTATCTGAACGTAGGGCTCTTTTCCCACGAGTGTTACTTCAGCGTTTTCAACCTTTTCGCCGCCATCATCCTTAACTAAAAATGTCAGTGCACCCCTGCTGGCACTCGAAACCTCTACACCAACAGTAACTAAAGCCTTGTATTTACCATCAGTTACAGTTATGCTGTCTTGATACTGTCCAAGAGGAGTACCAGCCGGCGGACTTATAACAATATCAAATTCCGTTGACTCTCCCGGAGCCAGAAAATTCTTATCAAGGTTAATTGCTTTGACCCATGGTAGACTTGCCGGTGCTAGCAATTTTATGTTCTCCATGTTGCCAAGTCCCTTGTTTGTTACTGTAATTCTCTTTGTGAAACTACCACCGGGATTTACACCGGTCATCACTCCTTTAGGCTCAGTTACAGGATTAGGAATTGCTGGTCTTAGATGAAGCTTTATATTTGCTGTAGTTGCTGCACCCTCGGCACTGCTGAATACTATCTGGTATTGTGCAGTATCTGCACTATCAAGAGGTGCGTTGAAATTCAGCATAACACCACTGCTTCCACCAGGACCTATTACAGATGACAGGGTTGAAGTATCCATTACCGCTCGTACCCCACTGTCAGGATTAAGGTTTACAAGAACCGCACTAACCCCTGTAAGGCTTTGTTCCGCCTTCGCCATATTGCTTACAGATACAAAGCTTGAAAAACTTGAGTTTTTTGAAGACACCAGTGAAAGGTTTGATGGAGAAGCCTTCATTCCCCAAACAGTAAAGTCGTTAGCCGCTACATTTCCCACGCCTTTTTCATATGCAAAGGCTTTTACATTCCATTTACCAGCTCCAAGAGTAGTCGGCAGGAAATCAAATTTAAAATATCCGTTCTCATCTGTATTTAAAAATCGTACTGTTTCTGCGTGCCACAGCTTTAATATCATCTGACCATTTACATATCCAATAACAGGTTCTGGAAGCTTTGGCTCAAGAGAAAAGTCCAGCACTATCCTTTCATTTGCTAGAGGAGTCCCGTCCTTAAACCTAAAGTAACCTGAAATATGGACGGTCTCACCATGCTGATATGCTTTTTTGTCTGTCTCAACAGTTGAAACAGTCTCCTCAACAATCATTATATTACTTGTAGTAATTATATTATCGATTTCGTCCCCTGTTTCTATTGTTAAAATATAATTGCCGGATTCTAACTTCATAAGGGGAATTTGACCATTGAATGTAGATGAAGCATAATCAAATCCCAGTTCCCCATTTTCAATAAGCTTATCATCACTTTTTAAGGTATAATGCGCTCTGACACCCTCTTCAGGTCCAATAAGCTTTGAAAGATTGCTGGCTCTTTTAGCTATAACCTGCATAGGTATAAAGTTAAAAGATGTGCAATAAACATGTGCTCCAAACTCGTCATTTTGGTCTTCCGGTTTGGGCTGAGCATTAACAACCAGCGCATCCGCTATATTAAGGCTTTCTTCCCAGACACGCTTTACTCCTTCACCTAAAGGTTCTTGCTTTATCTGGTCATAGCTGTCAACTACTATTTTTATATCTGTATCACCTAGTGTTTCAGGAGTCCATGTCAAATCTACGATAGCAGTACTATGACCTCTTAAGCCTTTTATATTCTTTCCTGCTACTTGTTCTCCGTTTACAATCAATGCTACATTAAATTCTTTAAATATTGATGTAACACTCTGATTGCTTACTCTTGCTAAAAATGTTACAGGATGACCATATTTTAAAGATATCGGTGACCACTCAACATCCGATATATTCAAATCAGGATAAACAATTTTAAGCTGAGGAATGTCGGCATTCACCTGCACCCCATAAACGCTATCAGTTACAGTTCCCAATGCATCGGCAACAACACTCACACTATGACTTCCCGGTTGTGCCAACCAGCGTGTCCAAACTTCTTTTTCCTCGCCTGCAATAAGCCCTTCAACCGTTACTGTCCTAATATTCTCATCGTTCACTTTAAAGTCTATATCAAACTTGCTGCTTATATCTACTGTACTTGTATTTTTTACTCTCGTTTCAAAAGTAAGAGATGTACCTTCCGTAAGGATAGTTTCTTGAGGCAACCATGTTACAGGCGATAATTCAAGCTCAGGATAGGTTACAACAAACTCCGGTGTAATAACACTGGCAATATTATTGTCCTTGTTGAGTTCAACAAGGGTAGGAACAGGGTCATCAACCTTAACTGTTATCTCATGTTTTCCTGATTCAGGTTTTGTCATAAACATGATTTCACGTATCTCTCCTGCATCAAGTACATTTATATGCTGTTTTGCTACCCACTTACCATTTATGTAAAGGGATACAAAGAATTTTTCTGCCTTGGCAGTACCTGAATTGGATAAATCAACCTTGTATGCAAAGGGACTCTCGCTGTTAATCTTAACCTTATCACCCGTGGTCCATGAAATATTGTCTACCTTTACTTCAGGAAAATTCACCTGCTCGGATGTTAATGCGACAGTTTTTTTATTATTATCAGTATCTATTTCCTTTAAATTATCAAGAATATCGTTGGCTACAACCTTAAGAACATGTACACCATGCTCTGCTATCCATGTGAAAACAACCTCTGTACTTTCACCCTGGTTAATACTCTCATCCACCCTTATGTAGCCCATATACTTGTTATTTATATAGAACCCGGTTAAAAAGCCCTGTCTACTTGGTCCCTTACCTATGTTCGCAACTTGCGCTGTGATTCTTACAACATCCCCTTCCTTTGGCTCTTCAGGACTCCATATTATATCCGAAACAACCAAATCAGGGCGGTTATCGTAAACATGCATTGACACAGTAGTAGTAGCTTGGGCACCACTATTATCGGTTACTGTAAGATTTATATCATAATCTCCCGGAATCTGGTACATGTGGGTTATGTTTGCACCCTTCTTCTCTACTCCATTTTCCATATTCCAGTTGTAGGACACAATTCTTCCGTCCGGGTCGTATGAGTTGCTGGCATCCGCTGTGAAAGTATCCCCGGAATACACCCATTTGCTGGTATTTATAAACGCTTCAGGTGGATTATTAAGCCTTACGTTATTATCTAAGGAGTTATTGTCCTTGTTGATATCTTCACTTCCGGCCATTGTGTTAACAACTGCCTTAATTCTCAATGTATCCTTCAAATACAATTCAGGAGTCCAATTAATGGAAGCCTTAGAGTTTTCCATGCCTTTTACATCAGCATGGGCGCTCCCTATTTGTCTCCACTCACCTTGCTCCTCAATATAGAAATTAACTTCTCCTTTTGCTTTTGCATAACCCAGATTTTTTATCAGGGCAGAGATTTCTCCCTGTCTTCCGTATGTGAGTGCTTCCGGGTTTGCCTTCACTTCTTCAACTGAAAGATCGCTTAGTGCTGATGGGCTTGCAGAAATCTGTCCTGATTTCTCGCTCTCATTTCCCGCCCTATCCACAGCCTTGACAACATAGTGGTATATCTTGCCATTTTCTAAATCTGTATCTCTATGTACAAGAGCCTTTGTTTTTGCAACTTCAACAAATAGTCCTCCGCTTACTGTAGATCTATAGATTACATAATGTTCTACATCTTGCGATACACTTCTTCCCCACGATAAATGAAGTTCTCCTCCAACTTTCGGATCCGTCACGTCAAGTCCTGTCGGTGTAATCGGAGCTTCTCTGTCTATTATATATTTTTTTACCAGAGAGTTTTCTTTATTTCCTCTGTTTACAGCAGAAATTTTAACCGCATAGGTCCCGGATGTCAGATTTGATACATCCCATGTATAGCCAGACACATAGTATTTCTCACCTATGCCGACCTCGGGAAGCTTCTCGCCTTTTAATATTTTATCAACAAAATCATCAAAATCAAATATCTCACCCGGCTCTGGTGAAGTATCTTCGCCTATCCTTTGCCATGTTTCATCCCCTTTGATCTCACTTGCAGGAGATTCTCCAAGGTAAGCATACTCATATATCACACGTACTCCAACCGGGTCACTGACTACCGCCTCCAGCTCAAATTTATTGTTGGTTCTTGAGAGTTCAGCAGGACTCACGCTTAAAACAAGAGGAACAGAGTTCTGATTTAGTGCTCTTATGTCAATATTGTCATTTGTATACTCATCTTCAGAATAATCATAAGTTCTGCCGCTTTCTCTTCCTAAATCGTTTACCACAGAAACCGCATAGAAATAGTCCTTTTGAGGATCCCGCATTGTATCAATATATAAATTTGAGGTAGTGTTGCTCACTATCTTTTCCCAGGTACCGTCTCTACCTTCTTTCCTATAAACAGTATAATAACGGAAATCCGCTCGTAATACCGGTGACCAACTGACAGCAAGCTGCCACTCCCCTGCATTTACGTATAAATGCTCCGGCGGCGCAGGAGGATCATTGGCAAGGACATATGTGTAAGTCTTTTGAGTAGAATTCCCCGCTTCATCACTTGCCACAACTCTTACCTGATAATAACCATCCTCAAAGAGTTCTTCACCCTCAGAACCCGTCAAAAGGGTGTTCCAATTAACCTGTACCTCCTGTTGACCAGGCTTTTCTACCTTTGCTATAGGAATCCATTCTTCATCTCCTACAGGCTGACCGTTTTCATCCACATGTCTATATTGGAAGGAATACAGGTTAACTCCCGCATTATCCTCCGCATAGGCAGTCAAAACAACACCGCTTCTCACAGCCGAACCATCTGCTGGAGTAAACGCCTTTATTACAGGAGGTGTTTTATCACTCCCCGGTCTTGCTTTAACTATATTTGAGGGTTCACTCTCATTTCCAAGCAGGTCAACTGCCGTTACCCTATAAAAACTATCGCTAACAAAATCAGCCTTGCTATCTACATAAGATAAACCTTCGAGACTTGAAACCAGTTCAAAGGTACCCGATTCACCATCTGTGCTTTTATAAACTCTGTAATGATCTAAATCTTCCCATTCTTCAGAAAGTTCCCATTCTAATAAAATGCATAGCTCGGAAGGACTTGCATTAAGTACAGGTGCCGCTGGGGCTGTGTTATCTACCATATATGACACAATCAACTCACTGCTGTTATCTGAAGTATCCTTTACTACTGCTTTAATGTAATATGTGCCATCAACAAGTCCTTTTGTTTCCCAATTTATAGAACCTGCTGTTGCTGTACCAATACTGTTCCATGATTCACCGCTTTTATCCATGGAATAAAAGAATTCCGTATCTTTCAGCTTCACATTGTCTGAAGCAAGTATACTTAAACTCACTATCCCGTTAACATATCTTCCATCATCAGGAATCATACCTGTTATATCAGGAGGGGTTGTGTCAGGAAGAGCCGTTACCGGTTGACTTACCGCACCTTTACTTTCATTCCCATATGTATCAATTGATGTCACCTTATAAATATATGTAATGCCCTCTTTTACATTTCTGTCGGCGTATGACCTTAATTCGGATTGGTATAGCAATTGATAATTCTGACCATCCACACTCCTGTAAAGCTTATAACCGGCTAAACTGCTGTCATCTACTTTTTCCCAAACAACATCTATTTTAATTTCTCCGGGAACAGCTTCAATTTGTATAGGATCATCAGGAGGTGTATTTCTTATGGTTACACTTATTATTTTTTCCTCACTTACATTACCTTCTTCATCATATGCCAAAGCTTTTATATCATAAATGTCATCCTTCAGGTCTACTGTATCCCAATCATAATAATATGTTGCATTGCCTCTTTGCACAGCTGTAGAAATTTCCGCCAGTTCATTCCATTCACCTTGGTTTTGCCTATAGTAATATTTAACAATGTTTACGCCCACATTGTCCCAGACATTAATCTGAAGTCTGAAATTTTCTTTGTTCCTTATTGCAACAATGCTGTTTATAGCAGGTTTTGTAATATCACTATGCGCTACAGCAGCTGCTGGTTCTGAAAACTTGCTTTCATTGCCGTATTTATCAACCGCAGTAATATAATAATTGTATTCCACTCCCGGCACTGCCAAAAGGTCTTTTGCCGTTTCGGATTTGACATTATCCAACAACTTTTCTGCATCTGCATCCTTTTCTGCACGGTATACTCTATAATAGTTTATGTCATTGGTAGATGAAGAAGCCCATGTCAGAGTAACTTCCACCTCTCCACCCTGAGCCTTTAAGTCAGAAGGAGCAATCGGCAATATAATAGTAACACTAAAAGGCTCACTCTCCTCGGAATAATTCCCTGCCCTATCAAATGCCTTTATATGGTACGTGTATGTCTCATTCTCAGTTACTCCCCCATCGGTAAATATGTTGGTATCTGATGTTCCTACCTTTATATCATCCCGGTATATCTCATAACCAATAACTTTTACATTATCTGTTGAAGCTATCCAGCTAATGGTTATGGAAGACCGGGACTTCTGAATGACGGTAATACTTCCCGGTACAGTCGGAGATTCTAAATCGGAAACAGCTGCCACCGATATGCTTATGCTCTCCTCAGAGATATTCCCTGCACTATCATAAGCCCTTACCATATATGTATAAGTTTCATCAGGTGTTAATCCTGTATCTGTAAAGCTGGTTCCTGTAACAGATCTTATTTGAACACCGTTACGATATAATCTGTATCCAGCTACACCTATATTGTCAATTGATTTTGACCACTCCAGCGAGATTGAAGCTGGTGTTACCGAAGTCACAGAAAGATTTTCCGGTGTTGAAGGAGGTTGATTGTCAACATTAAGTGCCCTTGCCTCAATAGGGTCACTAGGCTGACTTGAGTTTCCTGCAATATCATTGCAGATTACCCTGTAATAATATACAATCCCCGGCCTTACATTCTTATCTGTGTAGTAAAGAGATTTTAAATTTGAAGCAACTGTTTGATACTGTTCGTCAACGCTCACAGACCGCTCAACAGTAAACCCCTTTATATATGTCTCGGAGTTAGGTCCCCATTTTATTTCAATTTGTTCCACGCCACTAACAGCTGTCACATCTTCCACCTTTTCAGGTTCAGTTCTGTCAATTATATATTTTTTATAGTATGCTGTTTCGGTGCTGTTGCTTCTATTGCCACTGGTATCCTCTGCAATAGCGCGTATATAATAATCTCCTTCTTCTATCTGTGACACATCAAGATTATAATTCCAGTAATATTTGTTATATACACTGGATAATAATTCAGAAGTTACATCTTCCCACACTTTGCCATCTAGCGAATCTTGTAGAGTTATTTCTTTTAACCTGAAATTATCCTCAGCCAAAATCACCAAAGGTATAGAATCTCTAAAGCATGATAACAAAGGTTCAATTGATGTAATGGTTGGGCTTACAAAATCATCGGTTTTTTGTATACGTATAATTGGGGAAATATCATCATCGGTTAATCCGTCACGATCTGTAACGGTGTACCTTATGATATAATCTCCGTTCTCACAGTTTTCTATTCTCCATATTGTACTGAATAGGAGTCCTTCAGAAGTTGTAGTATATTCAGATGTTCTGGATATATAAAACCATCTTTCTCCTCCATCCTTTGAATATTCAAAAGTTACTTCTATGTTGTCGTTATTTAAAATATCTTTAGTTAATGCCTTTAACGTCAATGTCTTGTCTATTAACGATACAACTTTATAGCTCCCATCATATGCATCCTCTATAGATGTGGCTGCAGGAGAATGTATAATGGTTTCACTAAAGTCCGAATAGTTCATTGACGGGTCAAAAGCTTTTATACAGTAACTGTACTCCACTCCTGTTGTCAGCTTGTTATCTGTAAAACTTGTTGTATAGGACATCCCGATTTTTTCGCCATCTCTATAGATGTCATAGCCTGCTACATAACTGTTGTCAGTCGGTGCATCCCATGAAATCGTAATGCTTTTTACTGCGTGGGAGCTTACATGCAGGTTTGTCGGTATTCCCGGTGCTTCTTGATCTCCAACCAACACTGTTATTTCAACCGGCTCAGAATTATTTCCCGCACTATCCGTTACCATTAGTTTGTAAACATAGGTTTGACCCTCGGAAAGTCCCGTTGCAATGTATTGATTCCCGTAATATTGACTTGCAATAAGTCTGCCATCCCTCCACAAGGTAAATCTGCATGAAGTGCTATCAACAACATCCCATGAAATTCTAACGCTGTTGACTCCCTGTGCTACCGTGGAGTAGTTCTTTAACACAGGTGCCGTCGTATCAATCCAAAATCTATAAGTATAACTGGATTTCCTATTAGAATTGTATGCATAAATGCTATAACGCCCATTCTTTAAATTAAGCTCTCCCTCAAATTCTCCAGCTTCATTTGCAACAACTGTTGTGGTGCGGGAACTGCCTATAGTGCGCCCATTATTATCAATCTCATAAACTATTAGTCTAACAGTGCTGTTAGCAGGTGCATTGCTTCCTGATATGGTTATATTGCCTTTATTATAGTACGAAGCTAGACTGCTAATTTGAATTTGGGGAATTGGAGGCTCCGGTATGTCAGGCTCTTTAAATCCCAATGATTTAGTATCAGTTATATTTCCATACCTATCCACCGCACAGATATCTATTTTGTCAAAATCCAATATATCACTCAATGGTATTTCCAGTGAATAATAATTTGTGTTTTCCTCCTGAGCAAGAGGAATCAACCATGTTTTATTGCCACTTCTATATATTGGGTAATCAGCCAGTATAGTAGTTTTAGATTTCGGGAACGTAATTGCCGCCCACACCAAATGGGGATCGTTGGAAACTTCAGCTTTAATAAGCAAATTGTCAGCTATAGGCTCATTTAAATCGGGAGAAATAATTGAAATTTCGTTTGAGTCTCCCGGCCAATAAGCTTTAAATGTAATTGTTTCACTCTGCTTTTGATTGTCGTCAGCAAACTGAAAATAAAGTAGCTTTTCCCTTTCTGGGCTTTTAAATTCATAATAAACGCTATTGGTTACTGTTTGATAGTCCTTGTTTTGAAGCTCCTCCAGGCTTTCATCATAACGCAACCGGGTATAGTACATGGTCTTTATCAAAAGCTCAACATAATTACTTTTAATGATAGGACTCTTGCCGGTTGGCTCTGCCCATTCCTTTGCCATTATCAGAGGTTTCAGGCTAAGAGATCCGGAATAATTAAAATATGCAGCACCTATAAGGCTTCCATTTAGTTTTACAGAAACAAAATAACCTTTAATAGGTAATCCACCCAAATTGCCTTCGGTCAACTCCAGGATACTCTCTCCATCCCTTTTTATTAAGGGAATGTCTCCTTTTACCATTCGGATATTATTATTATCAATAATGTCAGCAGTGTATTCTCCCTCATCCGGCAGATTCTTCCCATGAATAAGGTGTGGAATTCCTTGCTCAATGTATTCTATATATGGGCTTGAATTTTCAACTGAAACAGTGTATTTGCTTGTAAACTTCAAAGCATCGTCAGCATTATACATGCGGAGCGAATAAACGCCATATGTCAATGCACTTTCTGTTTTTATGTCCAAATACGTAAGATTATTTGAACCCAGCCTTAAACTTTCAAAAATAACATCACAGTCAATTATATTTTCCAAAGAATCCATAATATCAAAAGAATATCCATCTATTATGCTATTGGAAGGTATTGAAATTGTGAATGCTTCACTTCCATATACAGCCTCCACTACACTAAACTGGGATGCTTCACGCGGCTCAACTACCCTAATATATTTATTTAAGCTGTACTCTTTCTCACCAGACTTCAAATACAGTTTATAGATCTGGGTTTTATCGACATTGGACAAATCAACTTCTATTGAAATGTCCTTATACTCTCCTTCAAAGTAACTTTTGGTTGTATCCCATATCCCCGCTTCTATCACGTTTCCCGTGTCTATATCTTTCATGATAAGTTTTAAGTCCTCAGAGGTGTCTTTTACAAAGGTACAGCACAATTCCAGAGAATCCCTCTCTGATATCTCATGTACTATTAACTTTGTACCCGCTTCATCTTCAAATTCGGAATCAGAATATGGATACTTTATCTCACATGAATATCCGTTTAAAAGCCCATCCGATGAATTGTAGAAATATTCATAATCCGTACCGTTAATTCTTATATAGTACTGTGTATCATTTTTCAAATTTTTGGACACTTCTAGTGTACCGGTAATAGTCACCTGACTCATGCTGTAATTTGGATTTGCATTATAAACGGAAGCATTTTTTTCAATTGTATCCTTTTTTATTGCTCCATAAACCTCACCATCAGCTACTAATTCTATGTTTATATTTTCATTATCCGCACCCATTATTCCGTTTTCTATCTCATAACCACTGACTGTAAATTTGGTCTCTCCAATGGTTTCTGGAATTATCGGTGGATTAAACCCAACGCTTTTATCACCAACAAAAGTATAATCCTTTGAAGGTACTATAAATCTTGTACTGTCATATTCCATTCCACCTGAAGATGTCTTGTATGAAAACTCAATACGATATTCTCCCCCCGGAATAAGAAGTGATGTCTCTGTGTCATTAGGAAATTCCAATGTAAATGTATCGTATTCATCAGGTTTTACTTTCGATATTTCTGAAATTGGAAACTCCAGGTCGTTATTTATCCTATTTAGGACAACACTATATTCCTGTAAACTATTATAATTATATATCGGAACACTTAAAATTAATTTTTCAGCATCCAATACTGTCGGAGACCCAATCGACAAATAGTCACTTTGAGAATAAGCCCTTATATAATAACCTATGGTATTTGTATAACACTCTGACGGATAACTAATTTTCAAGCTGTATTTTTTGTCGACTTCCACTGGCTCATGAATATGCAAATTGAAGTGTATGCTTGACTCTTCATCATTGCTGTTTGCATTGTAGCAAACATAATCCACCTTAGAGGCTATCACATTTCCCAATAAATCTATTATTTCAACCGAAATGTCATCAGCATTTATGTTTTTAATATTGTAAAATTGAGTATATACTTTTAAATACTCACTATTATCATTTAGTGAACCACAAGAAGCGTTACTAAGAATTAGAGCATCTGTAGGTATCAGTAACGCAGTTGTATTGTATTCCGAAACTCCAGCCACAAATTTAATTTCATACCTCTTCCCTATTTTAGAAACCTCGTTAAGAGTAAAAGAGGGTATCTCACAATAATATAATGCTTTTTCAAACTTTTCAGTATTATATTTGTAAGAATCCGGATATCCCGAAAAATCATAGTATTCCCATGTAGTATCGTAATCATAGAAAATGTCATTGTAGTTATTGTATCTTATGTAAGTACTCCCAATACTTACAACATTGCTTGTCCCAATTAATCTGTCACCATCAAATAGTATAAATTTCCCCAAATCAGTGTTTACATCTTTAAAAAAAACTTTTTGATCCGAGGAATCTGCGTAATAAGACAAGCTGTCAGATGGCATGTAGACCGATACAGGATTACCTATTTTTATTTCACTTTCACAGGTATCAATAATTATGTTTCCTAAAATGTCCCTACAGGTTATTTCAATAATATACTCCCCATGTTCAACTTTTTTTCCGAATTCACATACAAACTGCAATGCGTTATCATCTGGAGTTCCAGTCCCTCCCTTTATGCACTCACTCGGAATTTCATTTATTGTGTCAATCAACATGGCATCTTTTAAAAGTCTGGCTTCAATAAGTATATCCCTACTCAACACACCGTGCAGAATGTCTGCTCCAACATTGGGGACAGTTACTACAACCGAGGCATTTTCATCGGCTGTATATGTATTATCAATAAAGGTATAAGTCAGATTGTTTGATATGGGTTCATATTTGCTTATTGAGATCTCCGTAGGGTTATCAATGCTTACACTAGATAGGTTTATTAAATACTGCTGACCCTTATAAAGCTTTACTGCTACAGAATCATCCTTTTTAGGATATGTGCGGTTCCGCCCCAGGTTGTTGTACTCGCTGTCATAAATGTACATATACGGAATTTCCACGCCTGCTGCCGTCATTTTGTAGCAGTCAGTAGCAGAAGGTGTAAATACCAAACTATAATAAGAAGTCTTTTCTTCACTAGCATCCTCATTCAGGACTTTAATTTCACCCTCATTAATAGGAATCGAATCTGGTGAGATAGACATTACCGTGAATCGATTAATCTCGTTTTTTTCCAGACTTAAATTTTTAATGTCATCTTCAATCTGAAAAGAGCGGTCAATGACTTGTGTTGTTGCTGTAACAGGCTCCTTTGATGGTAGGGAGCTTTGACTTTCATCATCTTCATTTACCAAAGGTAATACAATGTCCTTCTTTTCTCCGTCAATACTCTCTGAAAAATATGTACTGTTTCCGCTATCATCTACGATATCTTCAATGATGTTGGGATAATCAACTTTGTCTTCAAGAATCTCGGGACTATCAACTGCACCTTCAGGAATCTCAGGACTATCAACTGCACCTTCAGAAATCTCAGGACTATCAACTGCATTCGGTATTGCATCGTCATCTGCAAAAACAACTACACCGTTCATCAGCAAATTGGTCAACATAAATACTGCAACCAACAGTGCTAACTTCTTAGCTATTTTTCTTTTCACTATATTGTTCCCCCTATAAAAAAAATATATTTCAAACGCAGAAAGCACATTAAATTATAGTTCTACGTTGAGTATTCTTAAGAATATAATTTTTCTAGAATCCGAATGGATAAAATGTTTTCTAAAACATTTTAATTATAACATTTTATTTGCATAATTGATACTTATATTCGTATTATGGTAACCTTTCTTTTAGTTTACTTAACTGCAAAAGTAAATTCCACCTCTAGAATATCAAACAATGTAAACACCAAGTAATTATGCAAACAACACTTTGTCCCATCCGTTTTTTCTAATATGATTTATTGCTCTTTTAAACTTTTTGTCAAAGTCATCGGTTGACTTCTTGTCCAGTATGTTGTTAACATCGTTATAAATTATGGCAGCTTTTTCAAAATTCATTATTTTCAACTGTACGCATATTGAAAGCAAATCATAGTAAGTTAACATAATAATTTCACTGAGGAATTTAAATTCTGTATAATTATCTGAAATTATTATTTCAATATCTTTTGCCTTGCTAAGTGCTGCACATTCTGCCTCTCCTCGTCCAACCAAGTCACCTATCCTTTAAAGATTTAGCTTATGACAACATCAACGCATATTACTATCTGTCTGCATGCCAGGTAACAAAGCGCAAGACAGTGAAAAAGCTGACCGTTGATCACTTCAGCGAAGTTTCGTTAGGAGTGATGCTGAATCAACCTGATACGAAGAAACGTTCTGGACATCAAGATCTCTTCTATATGATCCTGCTCTACGATACTGGAGCACGTGACAGAGAAATCCTTGATTTACGTCTTAGTGATGTAGTTATTGATACCATCGCTGATCGGGACAGGCACATAATATAGGCTTGTCCTATTTATACTCAAAAGGTAGGACTCCTGTTTCATGGCGAAAAAAAGACCTGCAAAACCGTCTGGCAAAAAGCAAACGCCTATTATCCGGCGAAGAGTTTGTCCACCTTTCACCCACCGGCGAAGAAGGTATTGTGCTTATTAAAGCCTTGTGTGGTCTCTCCCAAGTTATAAGCAACGCAAATATACCCAACACGTTTTTACAAATTCTAAACCTTTCAAAAACAGCAGTTGTTGAAACAAATGCTGTTTTTGAAAGGGATTTGATCCGCCCAATATCTGTAGGAAAAATTCCTGATGCCGTACTTAATCTTATCAAACCACATACCGATAATCATGAACGCATTTTAAAAGCAGCATTTGAGTATGATATTAGCCTTGTATACAAAGCCTTTGAAACTGATCCACTAGTAAACGAAAGGCTTACCAAAAGTAAAATCAAAGTTCTGGCTAATGATATGATAAAAGCTACCATCAAGTATTTACCGAAAGCATGGGACAGATTGTTATAATCTTTTGTAAATATTTTTAAGCTTTATCATTTTTATCTCTTATCTTCTGGTACTGTTATAAAACGTTATAGTAACACCACCCGCACCCATAGACGGATCTGAACTCAAATACAAACTGTTGTTAAGATACGAGTATTTACTTTCAGCTCTTACTTCAAAGGTAGGCACAAGAGATCCGAATTTACCTCCGTTTCGCACAATGATTATTTCTCCATCGTCAGTCTCCCAGAGATACCTGGCATCAATTGTCATAGGGTTGGACAAATTCTGGTAATCAGCTCCTGCTGCTATAATCTTAGCCTTGATGTTTCCTGTTACAGTCCCTCCTGTTATCGGTATGACGTTACGATTACCCCTTTTACTTTCACCAACTGATTGGCTTGCTCCAAGGCTAACTGACTCGATAATAAACTGACTTCCGTTTCTCTCGGATGATGCTATTCTGTAATCCCATGGCTGATCTTGAACATCTGCAGGTTGGTTAACTGAATATGAATTTGTCGAATCAGGTCTTACAGATACTTCCGACACGTCATAAACACTTACCTTCATTGTTTTAGCCACCGGGTCTACAATGCGCCTCCCTGCATATCTGCCTGTGTTAAGCCAGTTATACGAACTTGATTTAGGTGCTTCAAAATCCGGCACCATTCTTATATCATTTCCATCTGCAGATGTTCCGGCGCTCCTTAAATATATGTATTTCCCATCAGTCGTTCTAAGCATTAATATCTGCTCAATTTCCATTACTCCATTTGAGATATCCAATTGAAAATCAAGCCCACCCGACATTACAGATGCAGATATTCCCGAGCCTTTTACTGTTCCGCTGTTAACAATAAAAACCTCTCTGTGCCCATATTGTGTTTTTCCAAGGTTGTATGCTTGCCCGATACTCATATCAATTTCCATAACCAGTACTCCGTTCTCCGGTTTTGGAATTCCGCCAGGCATACCGCAGTTCCAACTGCTGTGTGGAATAAGTATCTTGTCACTGTTAACCGGATCAGGAGTTGGAGAAGTAGCAGGCGGAGAAGTAATTTCTATGGTTCCAAGAATTACTCTTTTTAATATAGCATAATCTGTTGAGTTAATAATACCATCCTTACTTAAGTCTGCATTTGCTACATTTATTAAGCTTTCATCAATAGTACCCAATAAATATCTCTTCAGTAAAGAATAATCTGTTGAATTTACCTGTCCGTCTGAATTCACATCTCCGTAATTAATATTAGTCGCCATCGCACCCAAAGATTCCATTAATATCACTCCCATAATCATGCCGCTAATCAATAACTTTAGAAAAAGCACTTTTTTTGTTTGTAATCCATTCTTATACATTAAAACACCTCCGCTGTTAATTTGTTAATATATACATACATTTAATTTCACTTTATTGTCCGGTTGTCTGCACAACTTACCCTAAAAAAACTGTTATCAATCCATTACCCATTTTTAAGACTTTTTCATGTATTCGCCGATAAACTCCTTCAAGGTCTTCTGCTTTATTATGCCTGATATTATATTCTTAAGGAGAAGCACTATTATCGGACCTACTATAAGTCCTGCAAAGCTAAAAATTCTAAGTCCTGTGTACATGGATACAAGGGTTACAAGTGGGTGCAACCCTATCTGTTGACTTAATATCTTAGGCTCTATCAACTGCCTTACCACCAACACAACAACATATATGATAATAAGCGATAATGCCATTCTAAAATCTCCAGTCAAAAGTTCATACAACGCCCATGGAATAAGCACGCCGCCTGTTCCTAAAATCGGAAACGCATCAATGATTGCAATAACTAAAGCCAGTAAGATAAAATGCCTTATACCTATAATGAAAAATCCAGTACTGAGCTCAATAAATGTTATGGACATCATAATGAGCTGAGCTCTGACATAACCGAACAAAGCCATGAACATATCGTTCTTGATACTGATTGCTTTCTCAACCCATTTTTCATGAACATTCCGTTTCATAAAAGCATATATTCTATCCCTGTCGCTCGACATAAAAAAGGTGGATAGGATGGTTATCAGAACAAATACAAACGCCTGAGGTATAGAGAATGCTGTGTTTAAAACGTGCTCTCCAAAGGACTTCAGTACTTTAGGCACTGCCTCCGCCATATTGGATACCATACCTTCGATATTTTTAGTTACTTCAATTGGAAGACCTAAATATATGTCTGAAATCCTTTCTATTATGCTATTGGTATTCCTATAAAGTTCAGGCAAGTATTTTTCAGGTAAAATTTGAGACAAGCTTACCGCCTCACGGTAAAGCCTTGTTAGCAACAGTACAATAAGCAGACCAAAAACCAACAGAACTATTAGCAATGAAATAATCGATGAAATCTTCCTTGAAAGCTTGAGCTTCTTCATAAATAAACCTATTAGAGGTTCAATTAGTGTTGCTATTGCAAAGGCTATAATAAATGGAGCCAAAAAAATCGCCAAGTTGAAAGATAAAAGAATTCCTGCAATAATTGCAACTATATATAGAACTAATTTCAAAACTAATTTAATTTTTGGGTTCATATAATCCTTCCTTGTTTTCATAAAATTTCTATTATTATAATAATAGTTTACATTTGAAATATGTGCAAGAACATTTTATCTGACATGGCTATAGCGATTTTTACTTCAGTTCTACAATTGTAACTCCGTCTTCGCCTTCTCCGTACTTACCAAGCCTGAATGCCTTTATTCTTGGATTTGTCTTTAAATATTTATGGATTCCTGCCCTTAATGTCCCGGTTCCCTTTCCATGTATTATTGATATCTCACCTAATCCTGCAATTATCGCATCATCCAGATATTTATCAACACTATCTATGGCTTCCTCTATATTGAATCCTCTCAAATCAATTTCAGTTGTAATACTTCTTGCCTTTGAAAGACCAATCTTGCCCATTCCCGACCTCTTGAACTCAGCCTTTTGTTCATCTACAAATCTCAAGTTGGAAACATGTACGTTTATTTTCATAATTCCCGCCTGTACCAGAACTTCACCGTCTTTATCAGGAGGTTCAACAACTGTTCCCTTCTGATTAAGGCTTACAATCATAACACTGTTTCCAGGCTTTAAATCTTTTGGAGGCTTAACCAATCCTGCTCTTTGAATCAAAGGTTCTGACATCGATTCTTCCACATTATCAATTTTTCCCTTGAGTTTCAGTCTCATTTCCTCTGCATTTTTTTGCCTCAAAGTATTTTCTTTTTCCAGTCTTCTCATTTCAGTCATAATGGTTTCTACTTCATTTTTAGCCTCTATAAGAATTTTTCTCGCTTCCGCCCGTGCTTCATTCAATAACTTCTCCTTGCTCTGTGCAAACCTACTTCTCTGTTCCTCCAATTCCATATTAAGCTTTTCAGACTCAAGCCGGTAGCTTTCTGCCCTCATTCTTTCACTTTCTGTCTGGCTAAGGTTCTTTTCTATCGACATAAGCATATCTTCAAATTTTATATCATCCTTTGTCAAAAACTCCTTTGCCCTTTCAATAATATCATCCTTAAGCCCAAGCCTTTTGGATATGGCAAAAGCATTACTCTTTCCCGGCACACCTATTAAAAGTCGGTATGTGGGTTTCAGGGTTTCAACATCAAATTCACAACATGCATTCTCCACAAATCGGGTAGTTACAGCATAAACCTTAAGCTGACTGTAATGAGTTGTAGCTACAGTTACTGCACCCATCTGCCTCAGATTTTCAAGTATGGACATGGCAAGGGCTGCCCCCTCTGTAGGGTCTGTACCTGCTCCAAGCTCATCAAACAGAACCAGTGACTTATCATCTACATTCATCAATATGTCAACTATATTTTTCATATGGGAAGAAAACGTACTAAGACTCTGTTCAATACTCTGCTCATCTCCAATATCAGCATATACTTTCTTGAAAATGCTCATTTCCGTCCCTTCATTAGCTGGTATATGGAGACCCGACTGCGTCAGCAGAGCAAACAGCCCAACAGTTTTAAGCGTAACCGTCTTTCCTCCGGTGTTTGGACCTGTTACAACCAGTGTGTCAAAATCCTGCCCAATCCAGAAGTCTGTGGGTACAACGCATTTAGGGTCAAGCAAAGGGTGTCTTCCTTTTTTTATAACTATCCTGCGTTCATTGTTAAGCTTAGGGCATACACAGTTATAATCAAGGCTCAATCTTGCTTTTGCAAATATAAAATCAAGACTTGTCAAAATTGAAACATTTGACTTAAGACTTGTAAGAATCTGTAACACCTCTCCTGTAAGCTCTGACAAAATCCTTTCAATCTCCGCCTGTTCCTTTATTTTTAGCTCTCTTATTTTGTTATTTGCTTCCACAACCGACATAGGCTCAATAAAAATGGTAGCTCCACTCGCAGAAGAATCATGTATAAGTCCGGGTATTTCACTTCTGTACTCCTGTTTTACAGGAACAACATACCTGTCCCCTCTCATGGTCACAATAGACTCCTGTACATACTTCTGGTATTTTGAAGACCTTATTATTTCATTCAGCTTATCCTTTATGGACTCTTGCGCATTTTTTATATGCCTTCTGATATTGCTTAGTTCCGGGCTTGCGGTATCGGATATTTCCTCCTCGCTCACAATCGCCATATTGATCTTGTCTTCAACCCGCCTTCCCGGCTCAAGACTCCTTATTAGCTCATTAACAACATTATCTTCATTTGTTTGTATCCTGTCATCGCTTGCATAACTTTTCAGGTTTCTTACGGCTCTTAAAACACCAGCTACCCTTAAAAGCTCTCCCGGATTTAAAACCGAGCCTATCTCAACACGTTTCAGACTGCCTCTTATATCATTAATCCCTCCCATTGGAGGACTTCCTCTTCTGGCTATAAATGTTACACCATCACTTGTTTCCTTAAGCAGGTTTTCAACCTTCCCAAATTCAGTTTCAGGCATAAGTTTCTCCGCTACCTCGGCTCCCATGCTTGAAGAAGTAAGACTTACAAGCTTTTTTATAATTTTATCAAATTCCAGAATTCTCAAAGTCTTTTCATTCATAAAACAATCCCCATTCTAGTACTATTTAACATTACCAATTCAACTTTCCCACAGTATTTATGGGCTCTTTGCCACTAATATTTTATTATATAAAGATTTTATATCTCACTTCAATATAGAATCATTTTCATGATTAATATAGCAACAAATTCTGCTACGAGGCACTGACCACTTTATTGTTCAATCTCTATATTATAGCATAAAATTACATTCTATCAAGGAAAGTTTGATTATAATAGAGACAGTAAATTGTCAAGCCTTACGACTGAAAAATATATAAAACTAATTAAAGAAAACTTTCCTTGTATAAAAAAATATGAATAAAGAAAACCTATAAGCAAAGATTATTTTATTGCATTCATTTATTGCAAAATCTAATATTTTACGAGGTTTAATAATGATGACAAATGAAAAAAAACTTGAACTCATTAAAACATATATTGATGACATAAAAGAATATGAAATAAGTAAGAATTGGTCTCTTGATAAAAAACAGGATATAAAAAGAGCTCTTGAGGCTTATAAAAACCTATACAAAGATGCTGAAGACGGTAGAATCGACTTGGATTTGCTTCATGAAAATATAACCAGCTTTATGTATATGCTTCAATAAAGCTTTATCTGGTTATATTTCACTCACTCCTTATAATCTCTTTATAATCTCTATTATTTAAGGTGCTTTTTTACAATTTCAACCGCACTGTCAATATGACCCGGAAGTGGTTCATTTTTTAACCCGGCAATCTCAATATTACATTTGTTCAGAGGAATCAATACCTTTTTGGCATAGCTTCCTGCAATTGCTTCGGCCATTCTGGGGGTCAACTCTCCTAGCATGGCATTTGCTACAATTATACCTACAGCTCCGACTATAACATCAACTTTGCCAGAGTTTAGCACTATGGCATTTTCTCCTGAAGCGCCTTCATCAGCTCCAGCCTTCAGCATAAGCGTTGTTGCAACTGCATTGGTTCCTAATGCCATAATCCGCACATCTTCCGGGAGCTCTTTCTTAAGCTTTTCTACAACTGCCTTTCCGATACCCCCACCCTGTCCGTCTACTACTGCAATTTTCATTCAAACTCCTCCCGGTAATTTCTAAACCCTCTCTACCCCAAACCTTCATGCAAAACTATCGCTCAAAACTATCTGTGCAAAGGTTACACTCTCAACTTTCTCACAATATTTATGGACTCTTTGCCGCTAACGTAGCATTGCTCACCGCTGTCAAAAAGTAAACTTTTTGCCCTTAACTTGTGAGCAAAACCAGAGCCTGAAAACACTATAAGCGGGAAAGTTGAGTTGCAATATTTAATAACTCAATTTATAGTATAATTCAGGCAATAAAAAAAAGCAATATTAATTGATAATAACTATCATTTAACATCGCCTTTTTTATAAACTTTAATTCTAGTGCTTTTTATCATTACTGTAAGCGAATTCTGTTACAAAGAACTAGTACATCTTGTCAAGACTTTCCAAAGTTGCATCTCTTAATGCCTCTGCTGCCTTCTGTTTATAGTGAGCAGTAAGTAGCTTTGCGCGTTCTGAAGAATTTGTTATAAAACCAACTTCCGCTATTACAGCAGGCATGTTTGATGTCCTGAGTACCGCCAGATTGGAACGTGCTTGCAACCCTAAGTTTTTAGAGCCCAATTTTGATGATAAATTCCTGTTGACAATATTGGCAAATTCCCACGATGACAAATTCCCCTTGGATTTACTGCTACTCGGATAGTACAATGACATACTTCCCGAATACTTTGAAGTACCTGCATTGTTGTGTATACTGATTAACAAATCTGCATTTACCCTATTTGCCAATCCGGATCTTGCATACAGATCAATAAAAGTATCGGTGCTCCTTGTCATATGTGTAGTAATTCCCTCCGCCTTAAGCAAACTGTTCAATCTTTTAGCAATATCAAGGTTTAAATCTTTTTCTCTAATTCCGCCGCTTATTGCTCCCGGATCCTTTCCTCCATGACCTGCATCCACTACAACAACATAATTTCTATTGCTACCCGTTCCTCTTGATGTTGTTGTCTGCGCTCTGTCTCCAATGTAAGCTATTCTGTCGTTTCCATTCCAGGTAACCCTTGATTTAAAAGTCTCGGCAGTAAACCTCAGCGGAACCATTACAGTACCGTTTACCAGTATAGGAGGTGCCTCCATCTCCAATGGGACACCATTTACATAAGCTTTTGTTCTGCCTATATTCATAGTTACATATAAATAATCATTGGATAACTTTACCATATTACGTTCCTCATACCAGTCAGTTCTTACTGCCAGGTTTTCAAATGTTGTTCTGGCAGGAACTACGATTCTCCCGTTAATCATCACAGTTTGCCTTTCAAGTTCTATTATCCTGCCGTTTATGCTAACCAATGCATCAGACTCAATGCCCCAGATTCCTGAAAAGTTCTGACCCTGTGCATAAACATTTATTCCACAGGCGGATATAAGTATTAAGGCAACCAGTAAAGTAAGAGTAAACTTTCTCATGCACTCCACTCCCCTCAATATGGTTTACATAATACTTCAACAAAAAAGTAAGATATCCTTTATGTAATTTGTACCAGGGTAGTACACGATAGAAAGGCATTCTATTTCGAGGCTAAGGGACTATGCTCACTAGTATAGTGTTTCTCAAATATTTATTCAATGAAAATCCTGCGAACTTGTTGAATCGTCAAGATTCTCGGATTTTCTATTGCATAGGTAATTTGAGAACACACTACTAGTCTTTAATTTTCTTTCTTACATATGGAAATATCCAAAATCCCAGAGACATGGATATTAGGCAAGCACTAATACTAAAAAGCGCAGGAAGAATTTCGCTATATATATTTGAAAATGAAACTTCTACATCTGACCCTACAATAATTGTAATTCTGACAACTGCAATCATAAACAAAAAAGCTATTCCAGTTATTTGAAATACATAATGTTGTTCAAACAAATTCAATACACAGGCAGAAAATAATACAACTATAAAAAATGCAATTGAATACGTTATACTTAATTCCATACTAAAGATCATACACCTTTCCAATAACTTTTATCATTGCTGATTTAGTGGAGAGCCACAAAACCATAAAACATACTTAACTTAAGTCTATTGAATTTTAACTCTATAAGTCTGACTCCTTCATAATGTCAAAAATGCACTTTTTTGTTCTCCTCTGTCTTCATTAATTGTATTATTATATTTATTACTTTACAAACTATTTCCCGGCACTATATTGAATGTTTCAGCCAAAAAGTTAAATCAAATTTAGGCACAAAAAGAGGGACACTGCACCACCTGTCCCTTGTTCCTTTTATCCCCTTGTCCCTTTATTAGGCTTTTGGGAGTGAAATGAAAGAAGTGAAATTTCGTACCCTCGATGGGTGCTAAATTTTATTAAGTCTCTTTGAATAAAATGAAAGAGACCTAATTGATTACCGTCGATAGGTACTCAATTTTATTAGGACCATTTCCTGAAAGCAAATACGGCAAAAAGCTTTGGGGCTCCATGTCCCAAAGCTTTTTATTAGAGCCATTTCCTGAAGGGAAATCCGGCAAAAAGGTGAGGGACTCGATGTCCCGAGGCTTTTTATTAGGGCCATTTCCTGAAAGGAAATCCGGCAAAAAGGTGAGGGACTCGATGTCCCGAGGCTTTTTATTCATAGTATTATGCAAATGAGTCCTCTGCTTCCTTCATTTATTATTTTCTGAAGTGTTTCCTGCAGCTTTAGTTGTGCATCCTCTGGCATCCTGTACAGCTTGTTTTGAAGTCCTTCGCTCACCAATTCATGAAGTGATTTGCCAAATATATTGGATTGCCATAACTTATCAGGCTCGTTTTCAAACTCCTTCAACAGGTAATTAACCAGTTCTTCTGACTGCTTCTCGCTTCCTACAAGAGGCGATATTTCAGTTTCAATATCGGCTCTTATCATATGTATGGAAGGTGCACTGGCTCTCAGTCTTACACCAAATCTGTTTCCCTGTTTGACAATCTCGGGTTCCTCCAATGAGAGTTCTTCCATTTGAGGTGTTACTATCCCATAACCCTTAAGCTTTACTTCATGAAGTGCATATTGAATTTTATCATATTCCTTTTTCATTTTTGCAAGATCCCTCATAAGTCCAACAAGTTTATGCTCTCCTTCTATATTAATCCCTGTCATATCACTTAATACACGATAGAAGAGACCATCCTGGGCATTTATCTCAACAAGTGCATTTCCTCTGCCCAAATTTATATTGTCAATATACACCTTTTTTATAAAATCATAACCACTGAATTTACCTATACTACTCTTTATTTCGCGGATCTTTTCTATACCGCTGAAAGCTTGTTTGACGGCATTAATCATGTCAACCTTCAGCCAGTGATCATCCTCTAAAGATTCTATCCACTTAGGAATATTAATACCAATTTCACTTATAGGGAATTCAAACAGAACTCTTTCCATGATATTGTTCAAGTCTTCAATTCTAAGCTGTGCACAGTTCGAGCCTATAACAGGTACATCATATTTCCCTTCAAGTTCCTGCCTCAGCTTTTCAGTTTCACTATCTGTCGGATTTACTGAATTTAAAATAATTACAAACGGTTTGTTAATTTCTTTTAGCTCATTTATCACTCGCTCTTCAGCCTCAATATAATCCTGTCTGTCAATATCTGTTATGCTTGCGTCTGTCGTTACAACAAGACCAATAGTTGAGTGCTCGTTAATAACCTTTTTGGTTCCAATTTCAGCTGCCTCTACAAAGGGTATCTGGTGCTCAAACCATGGTGTGGACACCATCCTAGGTGCATCATTTTCCACATGACCTAATGCACCTTTTACCATATACCCAACACAATCAACCAACCTTACTTTAAATTCTACATTTTCGTCAAGCACTATCTTTACTGCCTCATTCGGCACAAATTTCGGCTCGGTAGTCATTATTGTACGTCCCGAAGCACTCTGCGGAAGTTCATCCTGTGCCCGGCCTTTTGAGTACTCATTTTCAATATTGGGTATAACCAGCAAATCCATAAACCGCTTTATAAAAGTTGACTTACCAGTTCTGACAGGACCTACAACACCTATATAAATATCCCCTTGTGTTCTTTCAGATATTTGATGATATATATTGCTCTTTTCCACCCTCAAACCCCCCTAAACTTTATTTAAATAGTTTTCTTCATTAAATAGCAGTTTACCTAAAACTTAAGCGTTACAATATAAATATATTGTCTATGTTCTTTTAATATTACAAAAAGGACAAAAAAAATGGGTAGCAATCTACTCAATAAAGTTTTTTATTAAAAATATTATTTCTATATATTGAATGCAATAAAGATTTTACATCGCACTTCAATATAGCTAGCCTTTTAACACTACAAAAAGGGCAAAAAAAAACGAGTAGTAATCTACTCAATAAAGTTTTTTATTAAAAATATTATTTCTATATTAAATCATATCTAAAATACAAACAGTTCACTCTTACCAAAACATATATCTAGCCTTTTACTGAACCGGCGGTAACTCCTCCTATTATTTGCTTTGAGAACAAAGCAAATGCGATTAAAATAGGTACAACAGAAAGAGCGATTGCCATATATGCAGCAGAAGAGTCGGTTCTATATACTCCTCTTGCATTTGCAACTACAATAGGAACAGTCTGAACCTCTTTCTTTGTTAAAACTATCTGCGGAATCAGCAACTGGTTCCATGAGTTTATAAAGTTAAACATTCCCATTGTTGCAATAGCAGGCACTGATATAGGAAGCACTATCTTATTAAATATAGATATTTCCGAATACCCGTCTATTCTCGCAGATTCAACAATCGAATCCGGAAGCGTAGAATCTATATACAACTTTAGAAAAAATACAAATTGAGCACTTGCTATCATCGGAACTATAAGTGCAAGTAAATTATTTTGCCATCCAAGCTTTAAAATAACATCATAAAAACCTACAATACTTAATTGAGGCGGTACCATCATAGAACACAATATCACCCAAAATAAAGTCTTATTCCCCGTGAACTTGTACTTTGAAAAACCATAAGCTGTCAATGTACCGAAATAGGCCAGCAAAGCCGTACCACATCCAGATACAATAAGGCTGTTTAAAAAGCCTCTCCAAATATTAACCCTTTCACTCATCTTCAAATAGTTAGCCCATGCATGCTTTCCGGGAAGTAATTGCAATCCCTGACCGATAGTAGCATTGTCATGAGTGGCATTAATTATCATAATATAAAATGGCAGAAAACAGGCAATTGCAAGTCCTATAAAGAAGATATGCAGTACAATATCCCCAAAAGTTATTTTCTGTCTTCTTTTTTTTGGCTTAACGGCAATTCCTTTATTGGTAGACACTCCATAATTCATTATTTCACCCCCCCTTAACTACTAGCAGCACTTTTAGGATTTATAAATCTTACAGCTATGAGAACAACAACAAATATATGCACAAACAGCCCTATTGCGACTGCTGAGGCATAACCTAACTGATAGTCGTTAGAAAATCCCTGTTTGTAAACGTGCATTACCATTGTCGTTACGGAATTCATGGGAGCTCCTGTTCCGTTTGTCATAACGAATGGAATATCGTACATACTAAGTCCACCAATGATTGAAGTTACAACCTGATACATCATAATAGACCTGAGCTGAGGAAGTGTTATTTTTGTAAATACCTGCCATTTGTTCGCGCCATCAACTCTCGCAGCTTCGAACAATTCCTCCGGTATAGCTTTTATTCCTGCCATGAATATTATCATAGTATATCCGAACCACATCCACGTCAGTATGGTAGACACCGATAACCTCGTTGCCCATACATTCTGAAGAAAATAAAATGGCTCTTTGATAATATGAAGACCTGTTAGTATATCATTTATTGCTCCTTTAGGCCATCCCAGTAGAAAATAAAACAACGCGGCAACTGATGCCATTGTGACAAGATTCGGTAAATAGTAAATTGCCCTGAAAAATTCTTTACCCCTGATTCTATTATTCTTATCCGTTAGTACTACTGCCAATGCCAGAGCACCTAAAAACTGTGGAATTACATTGCATATCCATAATATCCATGTGTTTCCAATGCTTTTTATAAAAATCTGGTCTTTAAACAGTCTCTGAAAATTTTTTAAACCTATCCAAACGGGAGCCACAGTTGTACCATCCCATTTAGTAAAACTGATGTAAAATGTATTTAATATAGGATATACAATAAACATGGCCATAATAATGAAATAGGGTAATATGAATATATATCCGTAATGGGCGTATTTATCACCCTTAATTGAATTCTTGAACAAAGGATACACCCTCCCATATTAATTCTTTGCCCTATTACCCAATGTGGGTAATAGGGCAATATAGAACTAATTTAAATTAAACTACACTGTTTTTCCAACTAAAAGCTTTATTGCCTTGCTTATTCAACTGTTAGTTCATTAAGGTCATTTCTAACCTGATTCTTGAACTGTTTCCACATATCTTCCTCTGTCTTGATAGTACCTGCAAGGTATGAAAGCATAGCATCCTGGAATGCATTTGTGATGGTATCGTCATGCTGTGTAATGATAGCACCATTGATATCACCAACCATCGGGGCAAAGAATGTATAAGGATTCTGATTTATTGTTTTACTTATATAGCTTGAATCATTAGACATTTTTTCGATAACGTTAAGGTTACTTACGAAGTCTCCACTCTTTCTAGCCCAAGCTTCTGATTGTTCTTCGTCAAGTGTAAGGAACTTGATGAATTCCCAAGCAAGATCTTTATTCTGGCTTCCACTGTAAATTCCAAACCACGTTCCACCCCAGCAGTAAGGAGCCGGAGCTTCTGCAAGTGCCCAGTCGCCTGTTTCCTTTTTAGAATCTTCCTGGTTAACATCGATTATCCACGGAATACCCCAAGTAGGTATAGCATATGCAAAGTGAACATCATCTTTTATAGCAGCAGACCATTGATCTGTCCAAGCTTCCAATCCGCCTTCAGCACCGGCGTCTCTTAATTCTTTGGCTATCTTAACAAACTCTTCCATCTTAGGATCTATAACCAATTTGCCGTTTTCTACCCATGCACTATCACGTGCACCTAAGTACATTCTCATTAATTCTGCCATACCCGGGAAAAGTATTGCTTTTCCACCGCTCTTGGATTTTAATTCTTTTCCTGTCTCAACTATCTTTTGACCACTTGCGAACATTTTTCCTATTTCTGCAGGATCATCTGTTCCGAGGTATTGTTTAGCCAAATCCCTCTTATATCCTACAGCTGCAACAGCTGCCTGGTGAGACAATGCTCTTATTTTGCCATCATCACTTCTACCGATGTCGATTGTGTAAGGAACTAATTTGGTTTTGAGTTCTTCTGCGTTGTAAGGAGCAGCTGAAAGATCCTCATAACCGTTTTGAATGTTTACGAACCTCTTTACGAAAGCATTCTCTGAAGCATATACGTCAGGAACATCAGTACCTGTTCTTAATGCCTGAGTCATCAATGTCTGATAAGCTCCGTTTGTGTCAGCTGTAATCTGAAGTTCAACTTCCACATTCTTATACTTTTCTTTGAAAGCTTCAGCTATTGGTGTTGCTTCATCATTGTTGAAGTGTCCGAAAACAATTTTGCCGGTAAAATCTTCTGGTTTCTTTTCAGTGTTAGCCGGAGCCTGTGTATTTGCAGGCGGCTGAGTTGGAGCAGGCTCTGTTGGCTTACATCCTACGAGCAATGAAGCAACCATAAGACCACTTATTACCAAAGATCCAGCTCTTTTCAAAAACTGACTATTCATTCTTAAAATCCCCCTTGTGTTTTTATGTTTTTATTTATTACACCATACAAATAATTGTATGGAATAATTACCTGGTCATATCTTATTTCAAAACAACAAAAATTTCAATATCTACCAACGCTAAATATGTAATAACAATCAATTTCTTTTTAATATTATATGCTTTAATATTGTATGCTCATTCTGTTAATTAATATGTAGCTAACCTATTTCCATACAGGATTCCCTTATAATAAGTTCAACAGGTATCTTATAATTGTCATAAAACACAATATCTTTATCATTAGCCCTAATAAGACTATTGGCACAAATAGAAGCCATCTGAAACACTGAAACCCTAACAGTCGTAAGAGCAGGTCTAAGGTACCTTGCTACTTCTATATCGTCAAATCCAATTATCGAAATATCTTCAGGAATTCTCAAATTTGCTTCCTGTATAGCTCTTATTGCTCCTAAAGACATACTGTCGTTTGCTAAAAATATTGCCGTAGGCTTACTCTCTGATAAAAGCTTCTTTACTGCCCTATACCCACTTTCTTCAGTGTAATTGCCATTAACAACCAAGCTGTGTTCAAGCTCCAATCCAGAATCCTTTAACGCCTTCTTATAGCCTTCAAGCCTTGATATAGCAGTCAATTGCTTCATATCTCCACATACATGGGCAATTTTTTTATGCCCCAATCCAATTAAATATGTAGTCGCTTCATATGCCCCACCAAAACTATCGCTGTTAATTACAACACACTTGTTGAAAGGGTCATCCTCGTCTTTGACTTCCTGTTCAACAACTGCAACTTTATAACCTTTTTCAATTATATCATATATTTCAGTCTCATTATTCCTTGCTCCTATAAAAATGCCTCCAAAAATAGTCTTGTTATAAAACATATCCTTGGCGTTCTTAAAATCCTTAGCTTCGTTTATAACCGATATAAGTATATTATAATGCTGCTTATTTGCCTTGTCTATAATCGCACTGGTAAATGGAGAGAAATAAGAACTGGATGTTATTATATTTTCGTCATTTTCATTCTTTGTATCTACTATAAACAGCCCCAGTATTCTACTCTTCTTACCAGCCAGCATTTGTGCGGACGCCATAGGGACATAGTTGTATTTTTTTATTGCTTCAAGTACTTTCTTCCTGGTTTCAGGAAGAACATTTCCATAATTATTTATTACTCTCGATACTGTACTTCTTGATACCCCCGCTATTTTTGCAATATCAGAACTATTCATTTTTTATACCTCTAACACCACACGCCCTGTAAACGCGTGTTCATAAGTTAATTGTACAACCGAATCATTAATATGTCAATGAAATTTTTAACATTATGCCCTGCTGTCTAAGTATTCCACCACCTGCGAAGCTACATATCACAGGTCACTGTATGTATGGCGGGCACCTACTTTTTATAAGTATATTTTACAACAATATATCTTTTTCGACAATACAAAAGTTAACATTCTTTTCAATTTTGCCTCTTTCAATTCAGTCCAAGAGGTAAAATAAAATATTATATTACGTTCAATACAATACTAATATATTTTTTTACTGTTTTGTATATTACTAATATAAATCCAGAAAACAATTTAAACAATAAAATTTAATTTTTGCCATAATCCATCTTATAACCAACTGCTTTCACTAAGCTCTTCAACTTCATTCTTTTTATTTCTCATCATCAAGTCCGCAACAGCCTGCTTTGCATTCTTTCCGTTAAATAATACTTCATAAGCCTCAAAAGTTATAGGCATTGGCACATTCTCCTTTTCAGCAAGCTCATATGCCGCCTTGGTAGTAGTTACGCCTTCAACTACCATCTTAACTTCATCAATTGCTTCTTCCGGGGTCTTTCCCTGCCCTATAAGAATTCCGGCTCGTCTGTTTCTGCTGTGCATGCTTGTACATGTCACAATAAGATCTCCAATACCTGTAAGCCCTGCAAATGTCTGAGGTCTTGCACCTAAAGATACACCCAGACGCGAAATCTCAGTTATGCCTCTTGTCATTAATGCTGCCTTGGTATTGTCTCCGAATCCAAGTCCGTCCGATATACCTGCACAAAGTGCAATTACATTCTTTAAAGCAGCACCAAGCTCAACTCCGATAATATCCGTATTTGTATATACCCTGAATTTGGGCGACATAAATATATCCTGTATTAACTCTGCTGCCTCAGTATCTTCCGATGCAGCAACCACTGTAGAAGGTATATCCTTTGCAACCTCCTCCGCGTGGCTCGGTCCTGACAAAACAACCGGTCTGCACTGAGGCACTTCCTGCTTGATTACCTCTGAAAGCCTTAATCCTGTTCCCTCCTCGAGACCTTTTGAACAGCTTACGACAACTGTATTTTCCTTTATGTATTTTGATATATTATGGGCGTTCTTTCTGATTGTCTGGGAAGGAACAACCATTAAAACAACCTCAGATCTATTTATTGACTCTTCCATATTATCGGTACACCTAACGCCTTCCGGTATCAATACTCCTGGAAGTTTATTAATATGCTCCCGCATGTTGTTAATCATTTCCACCTCATCCTTAAAACACGACCACATGCTGACATCATAACCAGACTTGGCAAGAAGTATGGAAAGTGCAGTTCCCCAACTTCCAGCTCCTATCATTGATATTTTCCTATTCATAAATAACCTCCTCATTTTATACCTTTTTTGCTCCGAACTTTGACTCTGTTCCCTTTAAAAGTCTGCCTATATTAGCATGATGCCTCGTTATAGCCATTATTGCAATCAAAGCAGCAAATATTATAAAAACCACACCTTTTTTACCTGCACCAAAAAAACCCGATAATATAGGAAACATAGCAGCACCTATTATAGAACCCAGTGAAACATACCTGGTAACAGCCAGAACAACAATAAATATCCCAAGAAGTATAAGCCCTATTTTAGGGTCCGCCGTCATAACCACCGCAAAGGTTGTAAGTATTCCCTTACCACCTTTAAACCCAAAATACAAAGGCCAATTGTGTCCAATTACAGCACCTGTTCCTCCAATCATCAAACCAAGGTTGCCGGTATTACCCAACATATTAGAAATTGCTTCACCTTGATCATTTAATATATAATAACCTATAAGGCATGATAAAAAACCCTTCAAAATATCACCAAGAATAACATATAGCGCAGCCAGCTTTCCAAAGGTCCTGAGCGTATTGGTCAATCCTGCGTTCCCGCTTCCATGCTGTCTGACATCCTTACCGTAAAATTTCCCTACAATAAGGGATGTATTCAAGCTCCCCAGAAGATATCCTATGACAATTACAAGCACTGCTTTAAATGCAAATATATACATTTTAATCACCCTTATCTTTCTGTCTCATAATAAACTTCAACGGAGTTCCTTCAAAACCAAAATTCTTGCGGAGTTGATTTTCTATATACCTTTCATAAGAATAATGCATAAGCTCAATATTATTTATAAAAAGCACAAACGTTGGCGGTTTAACCGATGCTTGGGTCATATAATAGATTTTAAGCCTTCTTCCTTTGTCTGAAGGAGGCTGAACCATGGCAGTGGCTTCATTGAGAAGATCATTCAACACGCCTGTTGAAATTCTCATAGCAGACTGGTCTGCAACATATTTTATCAGTTCGTAAAGCTTGTTAGTCCTCTGTCCGGTTAGAGCCGAAATAAAAATAACAGGCGCATAAAGCATAAACCCAAGCTTTTCCTGTACGGTTTTCCTGTATTCTTCAAGTGTGCCCGTTTCCTTATCAACTGCATCCCATTTATTAACTACAATTATTGAAGCCTTGCCCTGCTCATGAGCATACCCCGCAATTTTTGTATCCTGCTCGGTTACACCATCTCTGGCATCTATCATTATAAGACAGACATCCGCTCTTTCAATTGCAGTCCACGATCTTATAGTACTATATTTCTCAATATTCTCATTAATTTTACTCTGCCTTCTGATTCCTGCTGTATCAATAAATACAAATTCACCTTCATCGTTTTTAACATATGTATCTATTGCATCCCTTGTTGTTCCCGGAATATCACTTACAATAACCCTTTCTTCTCCTATAATCCTGTTTATAAGTGAAGACTTACCCACATTGGGCTTACCTACAACTGCAACCTTTATAGCATCTTCGCCATACTCTTCGTTATCTTCTTCGGGGAAGTGTTCGTAAATTTCATCTAGCAAATCACCCATTCCCAAACCGTGAATTGACGAAATGGTCATTATGTCCCCTATTCCAAGATTATAAAACTCATATGCTTCCGGCGGCGGTTCACCAACCCTGTCTACCTTATTAACAACCAGAATAACAGGTTTTTGGGTTTTCCTTAGCATAGTAGCAACTTCCTTATCGGAGGCGGTTAATCCATCCTTGAAATCCACCATAAATACTATTACATTTGCAGTTTCAATAGCTATCTCAGCCTGCCTCTTCATCTGCTGCATTATCTTATCCTCAGTATAAGGCTCTATACCCCCTGTGTCTATTAGGGTAAACTTCCTGCTCCTCCACTCAACCTCGGTATATATTCTGTCCCGGGTAACCCCAGGAGTATCTTCTACTATTGATATTCTTTTGCCTGCAAGATAATTAAAAAAAGTAGATTTCCCTACATTTGGCCTTCCTACAACTGCAACAACAGGTTTCGGCAATTTGTTTCCCTCCATACTTCATTATAATAAGGAATATCTTTAAACTATATTATAAATCTTTTCCCAGTATTTTTTCAATAAAGTCTTTTCCGTTATTCTCAACAACACATATCTTAACTTTTAATTCCTCACTTAGCATTTTAACAGTTACACCATCCAAAAACAAATCCTCACCAGATTTAAGCATACTAACAGATATAAAAAGTTCTTCTCCCATATCTCGTTGTATCAGTTGGCTTATCAGATCCTTTCCGGTAACAAGACCTGTTACTGTAACATTTTTCCCGAAAAAATTATTTTTTATTTCATAAACATTTATTGTAAGGTTCTTATACTTACTTTCAAGAATCTCTGCCATTTCTTTGATATATGAGTAAGAAGAAACTCCCGTAGCCAAGCTTACTTTTCTCGAAGCCAGCAGTTCTAACGGAAGCACCTTTAAACCTTCTTCAAATTCCCGCAAAAACATAGCAATGAGACCAACCCCATTCTCTATCTGCGGAAAATCTTCATACACCTCGTACCCGGGAATCCTCATCCCAGCCATAATATAAAACTCATCGGCAAGGTAAACAACCCTTGAACCACAGTTATTCAATAATTTCTGCTGCCAGTCCTCCACCTGTTTTATAACTTCAGCGGAACACTCCCCATCAAAAGGTTTCAATTCAACAAGTTCCTCGCGATAATCTGTTATTCCCACAGGAACAACAGATATACTATTCATCCCCGGATAACACAATGACAGCTCTTCAATCGACCTGTCAAGCTCAGCTTTATCATTAATACCCCGGCACAAAACAATCTGGCTGTTGACAGTTATCCCTCCATCAATCAGTCTTTTTATCTTTTCCATTACATCCCCAGCAAACCTGTTGCCCAGCATAAATTCTCTTAAATCAGGATTTGTAGTATGGACAGATACATTTATAGGGGACATTCTATACTTAATAATCCTGTCAATATCATCATAACTCATATTTGTCAGAGTTACATAATTGCCCATAAAAAAAGAAAGTCTTGAGTCGTCATCTTTGAAATACAGTGTACTTCTCATTCCTTTGGGAAGTTGGTCTATAAAACAGAAAATACATTTATTTCTACAGCTTTTAGCCTCATCAATCATTAGGTTTTCAAACTCAATTCCCAGGTCTTCGTACTCATCCTTTTCTATTTCTATTTCCCAGATCTCCCCATCCTCTTTTTCAATATTAAGCAAAAGGGATTCGTTGGTAATGAGAAATCTGTAATCAAATATATCATTTATTTTTTCACCGTTTATGGACAATATTTTGTCCCCTGCTATGATTCCGGCTTCCTCTGCGATGCTGCCGGATGTAACACTATCAATATATATTGGTTTTTTCCTCAAAAACAACTCCTCCGTATTTTACTGTTTTTGAAAATAAAAATGATTCTATATTGAATGCGATAAAGATTTTACATCGCACTTCAATTTCCTTAATGCAACATCACGAAAATTAATTTTTTCAATGTAGAATCATTTTCGTGATTAATATACATTGAAAAAAGCAACAGTTTTCACTGCTGCTTTTATACTTCTCTATTATGCTTCAATCTTAATAACCTCTTTACCATCATAAAAACCGCACTGCTTACATACTATATGAGCCATTTTCAACTCGTGACACTGAGGACACTCCATTAATGACGGAGCAGAAAGTTTCCAATTGGACCTTCTTTTACCTGTACGAGCCTTTGACCATTTACGTTTTGGATTTGCCATGAACTACACCTCCTCATCATACTTAACAATAGAAACCCAATTATATAGAAATCCTTTTAATCATTAAAGAAATTCTTTAACACTGCCATTCTAGGGTTTACCTCATCCTCACTGCATTTACAATCCTTTTCGTTAAGATTGCCTCCGCATATGGAACAAAGTCCTTTACACTCTTCAGTACATATCTGCTTTGCAGGAAGATTCAATATAATATTATCTTTCAGCACCTTATCAAGCTCTATGATTTTACCCTGATAAGTGTATGCTTCATCTTTGTCAAACTTGTCTTCTTCAGTAAAATCTTCTTTTATATCAACTACTATGTCTTTTTTTAAATCCCTAAGACATCTTGAACACTTTACCGAATATCCGGTTCTAAGTCTACCGTCTAATTTAATGATACCTCCGATATTAACAAAGGTTCCTTTAAATTCAATCGGTTCACCAAAGAACAAATCGTCGTAAGTACTTTCAAAGTTCTCAATTGTCTCATTAAATTCTACATTTAACGAAGCATCATTAACTTTCAGAATACTAGATATATCAACTTTCATAACGTCACCTCTTAAACCGACAGAAAATATTATACTAACTAATCTTGCCATTGTCAAGAACAATGTTTTTTTTGAATTTTTATCACATTCAACATGTATTAATCACATTTATTAATACTCTTGTGTATACTGGATTTTTTTAATTTCGTATTTAGCAGTATTTTAATGTTGAATCCTGATTTTCCATAGCTCAATCTATACCAGTAGTAGTTTATATATTCAATTATTCCAAACAAAAGCAACCCAATAGCAAATCCCAAATCCTTATCACTGCTTTTAAAAACAATGATTATCCTGAATTATTCACGGTGATATGAAAATAAAATTTCACCCATCATTCTTTAT
>CAYPCH010000012.1:0-45685 GCA_964409165.1 uncultured Oscillospiraceae bacterium
AATTTTCAGCAATAAATGAGCCATCCTTATTCAAGGATATATAAAAATCATCCTTTGTATATTTACCTTCACAATCTGCCGATGTGTTTTTGCAGGATACAAGAAAGGTTATAACTAGCAAAACCGTCAATAATATTGCAAATACTCTTTTTAAGTTATTTGTTCTCATTCTGCCTCTCCACATCTTTTTTACAACTCAAATTTTCATATTCTAGAAATAAACTCCACTGCAGTCATTAGTTTTCATTTAAATAGTCTAAGAAATATGATTCTTCGTTTATTTTATCTCCATTTTCACTAACTTGATAAACATATATTCCATCTCTAAATATAAACGAAATTACACTGCCCTTGCTTTCGGGATTCAAGCAGTAAACTATTTCGGAAGTGTCTAGTTTCTTAAGAGTAATAGAATAATTGTCTATTACAACACAATCAATGCTACAGCTTGTTTTGAAATTGTTATATTTAAAATAGTCAGCGCCTCTATTGGTTATTGTAAAATAAGTATCACCTGTATAGGGATTCACAATATCTTTTTTATACTGCTCAACTAAAACCATCGTTAATTTTGCAAAGTCTGCCCTCTTTGGAAACCGTACTCTCCTGGCAATATCTGATGCAAAATCCATAAAGGCTTTTACATTGTTCGCTGTTTCTTTATTCTCTGACTTTGATGTATTCTCCTGTGATGCAGAATCCGCTACTAGCACAGGAGAGGTGCTTTTTGTATTGGAACCACCTCCACATCCAGTTAAAGAAGTCACCAAACCTATTGTTGCTATTAATAATACTGTTTTTGTTTTTAGCATTTTAAAACCTCCCTTTCTATATAATTATATATTAGTAACCCTTATACAGAGCAACATCAAACTGAATTCTTTTTTTGCCATCACGCTTATACTTTTTGGGGATAAATGGCTGAGATAAGAATAAGTATTTTATTGAAACCTTTGTTTCCACACGCATATATGTACTGCACTCTGACATTCTAAAACCATCACCAGATTTTGCTCTCATATTAAGCTGTATAAGATCAGCAATTCTCTCCATCTTTTTGTCTTCATTGACAAAAAGTAAAAACAGCCTTAAATAATCAGGGTACTTCATTGAGAGAAATGATGCCTTAAGGTTTGTTTTCATTACACCCGTATCAGAAGTGTTGCCAATAGAATTAATAAGCTCATTTACTTTTTCTTTTCCTTCATTTGCTGCTGTTGTTAATGCTTCACTGAATTTATTGTTTAAGCATTCCGTAAGTTCACTAACTTCAGCTTTTAGTTCATTTTTAACATCAAACTTTGTAGCTTCTATTGTATTAAAAATCAAACTGTTAACTTTTTTACTTGTCTCCTCAACACTATTATCCAATAATGCTTCTCCTTGTGCAATTTTTGCATTCAACTCAGAAATAGCCTCTTTAATATTTTTATCTTTATATTCATTTAAAATATCCAAATAATTGCATCCTATGATAGTAATTTCATCATTTGGAGCATAGGAAGCCAACCGACCGTTTTCAATATTATATATTTGACTTTCAAGCAAAATTTGAACCTTATCTCCAATTTGATTAATTATCTCTCCTACATCCCCTTTGAGTTTTACATTAATACTCTGCTTAAAATCGTTAAATATCTCTTCTGCCGAATGCATTCCTTCCCTTACAGGATTCTCTATATTTGCAAACGCCTTATCCACCAGCAAATCAATTTTAGAGTCTATATGTTCTGTAAGAACTGTTTTGGCATTATCCATTCTATCTGAAATCTTATCCTCGGTATAGTCGATAACATTGTCAGCCACCTCTTTTGTTTTTTGTTCAGCCCTCTTAAAAAAGTCCTCGGTCATTCTTGTTGAAAGACCTTCGGGGCTTGTTATCCATGTACTCCTTGTTTTAAATATAGGCACACTCTCGCCTCTAAACAGCAGATCCACATCAAACAGCGATTCAACCATTGCCCAACCGAGCATTATCAATGTGTGTACAATAGGTACCCCTGCACCCATAGTCCAGCTCGCAACCACTGTAGCAATCTGCATGGCAATATTGAACTTATAGGGGTCAGTATATATTGCAATGGCATTTAATGCAAACCTTACCATGCTTAGCTGCGTTTTTACAGCATTTATATTTTCAGACTCCTCATCATTTCCCCATAAAATATATTCCACATCTGCATTATTCTTGTCGAAGTAAACCGGTCTATCTTTCATAAAACCGCCCCGTAGATCCAAGTCTTCCTCCATATTTGTCGCAGAATTTGCAAAACTCCCCATAATGTATTCATCTATATATATTTCATCTCTAAGCTTATAAATTCCATCGGCAAACAAATCTGAGAACATCGAAATAACGCTTAAACCATCCTTGGAAAACTCAATACTTTCGCCAGAAAAATCAGCATCACCCAAGTTTACATCCTTAAATTCTCCCACTTCACCTTCAAACATTTCATTATTAGTATATTCTTCAGCACTCATAAATTTGAGCATCTGTTCGATATATTCTCTATCCTGTAACATTTCTTCAATAGCGGTAGCCTTAATTCCACCTTTTGATGGAACACTCTCAGGCATTTCTTTCTTGTTGGGTTCTATCTTTTTACTATCTTCAGGTCCACCACCTTTTATAAAATCGGAAAAAACTTTCCTGGGATCACTTTCTTCATCCCCTTTTTTATTCGATATAGACCCCGCATCAACATAGTAGTCAACAGGATTATAATTGCTTTGTCCTTTATATCCTTTTAACTCGCTTTTCACCTGCTCGATTTTTAAACATGCACGTATTTCGTCAATGTCCGGTATGCTGTTCCCGAAATCACTTAGTTTAAGAGTGTCTATTTGTGCATTTTCTATAAAAGCTTTTATAGTCTCAAGAACAGACTTATTATTATCAACATCATCAATTTTAGGATTCAAATCTTTTGTTGAAATTTTCTCTTTTTTGCCACCCATGTCAACTCTGGTGGTATTTGAAAATTCATTTACCTCACCTTTAAGCTGCCCGTTTATTTCATCAATCTTTTCGGTTGTCGTAATTGATTTGTCTCGTACCGTCGCAAGTGCAGATTCAGTTGTCTTTGTCGCACTAATATGTTTAGTTATGTAAGTTGCAAGCATATTGTTTATATCTTTCAAACTGTTTATCTCGCCTTCCATTTCAGCTGCCTTTGTACCTATTTCTTTGGTCAAATCCGATATTCGTTCTTTGAGATCATCAATCTTTACAGTTTCTTCAGATATGTCAGGTTCAAAATCAGCTTTACTGACTGTACCACTGCCAAAAAAAGCCCCCTCTGAGCCAGCCTCTGCTACTGCTACCTTTTTATCCTCCTCTGCTGCTTTCTTTGCTTCTTTATATGCACTGTCCGCCGCTTTTCTCTTTTCTTCAATTTTATCTTCGAGGGCATGGATATCTTCTTTATACTCTTCTATTTTTGATTTTAAGTCTCCAATTGCTTTTTCGAGTGTTACACGTGTTTTAATATATCCCGATGCTATTTCCAATTGATTTGGTATATTGAAATCAGTCCCAAATTTATTTACTATTGTCATATTCTGGGATGCTTCCACCTGGTTTTTCTTAATATCTGACAGTTCCTTATCAACATCCAGCTTTTGAGATAAAATATCAGCCTGCTTTTTAAAGTCCTTAAAAGTCAGGAATTTGTCCATAAGCCCTTCCGCCAGTTCTTTCGGTCCCCTGTATTTCATATATTCCAATATCTGAGCTCGTAACACCTCAGGCTCGGACAGGTTATAAATTGGTTGGATGTTAAGTTCTTCAATCTTATAGCTGTACAAATCCAGCGAAGGCATGTTATCTCTACCATTAAAGCCAAAAAAATCCACAGTGCTTCTGACGGTTGTCGAACCCTTTGCTTTGTCAAATGTTGAATCTGCTGCCGTTTTATGTTCATCAATACCGTATGCCATTAAATTTCTTTCAAGATAATACATTATTTCGTCTTTCAGCTTCTCGGGATCATTGTCCGATATAGCCATAAGTCCGTACATATCTTTGAGTAAATTATTATAGTTGGCAAGAGCTGATTTGGATGAACTGTCCAATGCGCCCTCAATCTGACTTTCTGCCGACTTCATACGTGTACCTTCTATCAAAACGCCTGCTAATAGCATCATCGCCAGCAGTATGATGCATAAAAAAATTGATATTGCTCCTTCTGTTTTCCTAAAAAACCTTATGTACATAAACCTTTTACCCCTCTATTTTTCCCTTGGCTTACTTTTCATAAAATCCTCAAGCTTTGAAAATATATTACCAATCCCATCTCTGACATTGGTAATTACTTCATCGCCGTTCCCTTTAAATACATTATTATCTATCTCTTTTACAACATCTACTGCAAAATCTGTTGTTCTTATAAACTCTACAGGTTCATTAACAACCGCATAGGAATGTGCCCTTATGGTAATGGTGTTCTTCAATCCAAATACTTTTAATGCAGAAGCAAAAGGATTTTTATAATCAGCTTCAACCACGACCCTGATTTTTTTATAAACTATATAATCCTCTGCCATATCAGCCGTTACATTCAGTTTTACAGGTCTGCCCAGAACAGACACTCTTGTTATCATATACTCGGTATACTCTTCTATTTTTGATTTCTTTTTGCCCTCAGCCGAATCCAATCCAAACCTTCGTGCTCTCCAATAGAGACTTACATCCCTCATCTTATCCTTTGTTATCTGAGCACAAAACATATCTTTTGCCGGAGCATTCCATACTTCAGCTCCACGGTGTGCAGCTCTGTCTGCTACTGATTGGACACAAGACCTTTGATAAAGAAATTCCCCTATCATTATAAGTGCAAGCACTGTAATAATAACAACCGGTACAATTATAGATGCCTCAACCGTAAAACTCCCATTATTACCCTTAATCAGTTTTCTATATATATTATGCTTCATAAAACCGGTACTCCGTTTGTAAATAATTATTACGCCATTATATGGATGTAAATAAAACCATATAACTATTTATTCCATAAATATATCGTAGCTTAAAGCTGTAAACAAAGTAGTAAAATCCGCTATGATACACAGATAAACCATATCTTGTTAAAAATTTTCGCACCCATCAAGGGCACTCAATTTTGCCGGATTTCCTTTCAGGAAATGGCTCTAATAGAATTTAAGGGCATAAAACTTATGCCCTAATACAAAGGAACAACACTAGGTTCCTTCTGTTACCCTGTCCTCAAGGTCTCCACCAAATACTGAGTCCATTACCCTTTGAACAAAACCAAATATTGTTTTTCTGAAAATCAAAGCAATAGCAACTAAAACAGCAATTATTATTACTAACTCAACAGTTCCTAGACCGTCTTCTTCCTTAAGGAAATTTTTAATCAATTTTAACATCCATTTCACCTCCCTCCAAAAATCAAATGCTACCCATCAAAGCTATTACTGCCGGAGTTGCAACAACTAAAACTACTGCTAAAAACATTAGTATCATCGGAAAAAGCATCTTTGTTGTTGCTTCCTCCCCTAATCTTTTCGCTGCATTCTTTCTCATTTCCCAGCACTCGGTCGCTTGAAGTCTTAATAATGACATCATTTCTGCGCTCCCTTTACTCAAGTTCTGCAGAATAACTGATACAAATTTAGTTATTTCGGGAATCCTGCACCTTTTTGCAAAATCCTCAAAAGCACTCATCTCGGACTTGCCTCCCCTAATATCTGCAAGTACCATATCCAACTCTTGGTACAAAACAGTATCCTTCCTATTCTCAGTCACAACCTTCTCCCAAGCTTTTGAAACAGTCATACCGGCATATACAAGCAATATAAGCTTATTAAGAAACTCCGGAAAATCCATCTGAATGCTGAGCCTTCTTTTTTTAGCTTTCTGTTCCAATTCATAGTCCGAAAAATATACCGCTGCTCCAAGGGCTAAAACCCCAAACAACATAAAAGATATATCGAATCCGTCCATTGAAAGCCCAACAATAGAAATTAACAGAAGCATCAAAAGCATAAGTACTATTTTGTTAGCCCAGTGAATCTGAAGATAATAGAACGAATACTTACTCCCCTTTATTTCAGATATTTTAGTCATGAGCTTCCTGTCATACTTAAAAGAATATTTATACTTTATTGCATCCATGACAAACAATCCTATGGGAAGGAATTCCTTTAGCCTGTACTCGTTTTTATTCAACGGCTCTATGTAATCGTTATATTTGTTTCTTGATAATAAAAACAAAACAATAATAATAATCAGAACAACCAGAAATAGTATCAGCATATATCCCCCTTACAACTAAACTTCAATTCTCATAATTTTTCTTGATATAAAATAACCAACCACAATAATAACTATCGCAAAAGTCATAACAATTCTACCAATAACAGTGCTAAACACCGGATCCATATAATCTTCAGTTGAAACTGACAGTAAAAGTATCATAAGAATAGGCATTACCGATAAAATCTTATGCTCAAAATTTTTTGATGCCAGCAATGTGTTTATCTCCTCTTTTATCTCAATCTTATCATTTATAACATTTGATGAATTTCTTATGACATTTACCAAATTGCCACCCGTTCTTTTACATGTCTTGAAAACGTCAGTAAAGTTTTGAATATCCTCAAGGTGGGATCTTTTAGAAAAGTCTTCCAATATATCTTCTATAGTTTCATTCATTTCTATCCTTCTTACTATATACTCAACTTCCTTGATTATGTATGTGTCCGAAGACGGATACATAATGGACAAATCTTTTAAAACTTCTTTGAAAGAGGACTCAACAGACTTACCCGCAATCAGTGAAGATGACAATGCATACAGCATATCCTTAAACTGAAGGTTCAATTCATATTTCTGCTTTTCAATTATTTCTTTTGTCCTTATTTTAGGATATAAAAGAGCAAACGGTGTTATAAGCAATGATAATATTATGCTGTGATAAAATATAAACCCCATTACAAAGATAACTGCTACCGCAATCAATATGTATATAAGCCTTTCTGACGGACTCATTATATATACATCGTAATCAATTAAAACGCTCTCACGCTGTAAAGTTTCTTCCTCCGTGCGTGTCTTTTTGAAATTCTGTTCCATCTTTTGCCCCCTTTGAACTAAAATTCAGCTGATATTCCTGCCATTCTAAATTTCAACTTATCGGACATCTCATTATTCGTTCTCTTCAATGAACCTATAACAGCCTTTTCAGAAGTTTCACCCTCTTCTACAAACTCATACAACGGATTCATAATAATCTCCCCATCTTTTATTCCTGCAACTTCAGAAATTTCCATTACCCTTCTTGATTTATCCCTGATTCTTGCAAGATGGACTATAATATCTACTGCCGAGGCTATCTGCTTTCTGACAGCACCTAATGGCATATTTGAACCGCTTAATACCATTGTTTCAAGTCTGGACAACATATCTACGCTAGAATTAGCATGTCCTGTAGAAAGAGAGCCGTCATGTCCTGTATTCATAGCCTGAAGCATATCAATTGCTTCAGATCCTCGGACCTCTCCCACAATTATTCTTTCCGGCCTCATCCTGAGCGAAGTCTTAATAAGGTCTCTTATTGTTATTTCACCTTTACCCTCAGTGTTGGAATTCCTAGCTTCCATCTTTACAATGTTTTCTATTCCTAAAATCTGAAGTTCGGCAGAGTCTTCAATCGTTACTATTCTTTCATCCTTGGGTATAAAATTAGACAGAGCGTTTAAGAAAGTTGTCTTTCCCGATCCGGTACCTCCACTTATAAAAATATTGTATTTGGCTCGCACCATTCTCTCTAAAACTTCTGCAGCTTCTTGCGTAATTGAGCCTAGAGTAATAAGCTGGTCGGTTGTCATAGGCTTTTCAGGAAATTTCCTGATTGTAACGACGGGACCGTTAAGAGCAACAGGAGACAAAACTACATTCACACGTGAACCGTCCTGAAGCCGTGCGTCTACAATAGGAGACGCTTCATTGACAGTTCTATTAACTCTAGATACAATTGTTTGAATTACATCCTCAAGCTTACGCTTGCTTTCAAATTGGATATTGAGTTTTTCTATTTTTCCGTTTCTTTCAATAAATATGCAATCAGTACCGTTAATCATTATTTCAGTAATGCTTTTGTCATCAATAATAGGCTGAAGTATACCAAGCCTTCTCATGGAATTAAATATTACATCAGTTATTTCTATTTTTTCACTGACACTTAGATAACTCTCCTTAGACTTTTCAAATACTACGGTTGTTATCAATTCCCGAATTTCTTCATCTGAAAAATCCTTACTCAAGTCAATGCTTTCATTTACCTGGTTCCTTATTTCAATAATCAATTTGTTTTTTTCTTCTAACTGCATACAATACCATCCCGATAATTATATTTTTATAATAACTTGTATTCTGTAGCATACTGTGTAAACATAACACAAAGATAAAATCAAATTATGGGCTGAAAAGGAGTAACAAGTGCTTTTTGCATACTTTATCTCCCCAATTATTGCCTTCTAAAATTCTAAATTTATTTCTATAGTTCTAAACTTATACATCACACATCCTATATTGAACGCGATAAAGATTTTATATCCGCTTCAATTTCCTTAAGACATCACAAAAATTAAATTTTTCAATGTAGAATCAATTTACAATATAAAATCATTTTTGTGATATATATATAATTCTAAAACAGAAATCACACTCTGTCAATTTTTAGAACTTGTTTTTAAAATTTTCTTCAATAACAGGACAAATGTTTTCGCCCCATATTTTGTAGCCCGGCTCTATCATATGGATGCCATCATTCAATATGTTCCTGTTGACCTTGTTTTTTTCATCAATTAACATCTTGCCAATATCAAAGAATATGAGATTATGTACTTTGGCCAGATTTAAGAGCCTTTTATTAATATCATCAATTATACTTAGGTAGTCATCGCATTTATCATCCGAGTCTCTTGGCAACAGTCCCATAAGAACAATCTTAGGTTCTGTTAATTTTTTCTGCAGTATATTGACCAGCTCTTCTATTCCAAGTGCTACTTCTTCAGCACTATACATGGGTAAATTATTTGTTCCTATTAAAAGAACTGTAATTTTAGGACTTATGCCCTCAAGCTCACCGTTCAGCATACGCCATTTGAGGTTCTGGATAGTATCGCATCCCACACCGAAATTCGCTGGATTGTATTTGGAAAAATAGGCTTCCCACAGGTGCGGAACCTCCTGCCATCTGCGGGTCAGTGAATCCCCGATGAAAAGCAGATCAATTTTGTTCTGCTCCTTAAATCTCAAGAAATAATCATGTCTTTCAATATGATGTTCGTCGGTTCTTTGAATCAAAGCTTTTATATCTGGTTTATTCACTTATTACCCCCCCTGTAAGTTTCTGTCATCTCGCAATTGCAAAGCTAATTTCTTCATGTGTATACATTATATACATAAAAGCAAATCTTTACAATACCCTTTTTAAAACACTTGTTCCTTTTTATATCCAACTATCAATCTTCTTGTACTTCCCTTATTCTTATAACAATAACCGTAATGTTATCCCTTCCTCCACTACGAATTGCTTCCTTTAACGCTTATGCTATAAAACTTTTGGTATAAAAGTTTGCTAAAAAACAAACTTTTTGAGAAGAATAGTATAAGATAATAAAATACACTTTGACATCTTTAAAAACAGTTTTTAATTGAATATAACTCCGATATTGATGGATACGTGAATTAAAAACGGACTGGACAATAGCATCAAAACAATTTAGAATGGAAAGGTCCCTAAGCAGTAAGAAAGCACAGTTTGCCAAACTGTTAGGTTTCACCAAAATTTTTCTGAAATCCTTTGGTTTTTAAGATTTTTGGGTTTTAAGATAAAAACATTTTTATGAGGTTAATTATGTCCAAAATAAAAAGTATACTTAGTAAACTAAAGAACATTTATTTTATATTTTTTGCTTTAATACTGTGTATTTTATCAATATTGAATATTCTTAAAATACATTCAAGAGTCTACTATATTGCAGGAATAGTCTATTTGGTCATATTATTCTTTTCATCGCTATTGCTTATTAGAATAAAAAACAAGGCTTTTTTCCTTATCAGTATAGTTTTCATTTCATTTCTGACAAGATTTGCTTGGATACTTATTGCAAATACTGAACCTGTATCAGACTTTTACCTTTTAGATTATGCTGCAAAACTTATCTTAGAAGGTAACTTTTCAGAGCTAAAAGAAATAAATTATTTTAGCATGTGGGTCTATCAACTGGGTTTTTCGGTATATAGCGCGTTTTTATATTTACTTTTTGGTACGAATATTTTTGTTGTAAAAATTTTTAATGTAATATTTTCAACAGGATGTGTCTTATTGGTATATTTCATTTCTTTAAAAGCTTTTAATGAAAAGGCTGCAAGGATTTCCAGCGTACTTTACTGTATATATATCCAATCGATTATTTTTAATTCTTTACTTACAAATCAAGTGATATCGCTATTTTTTATATATCTTGGATTGGCTATAATTTTCTATAAACCCAATACAACTGGTTATTTCTTGGCTGGTATTTCAATAGCGGTTGGACACATTATGAGACCTGAAGGAAGTTTTGTATTATATCTAGTTATATTTGTTGTACTGGCATACAACATATTTAATCTTTTAAAGAATAATAAGCCTTTTAAAGTTATAAAAACGCAAAGCCTAATTTCCTTGCTTTCAAAAATTGCAGTACTTATAATATGCTTCAATATATTTATCCAATTATTTGGATACTCCCTAAAATCTTTCGGAATAACGGATTATTACTATAAAAACCGAAATACGTACTGGAAATTTGTATTAGGATTAAACGCATCAACAAATGGTGGTTATTCAAATGAAGACGCCAAAATACTTGATGATTACCCGATAGGAGACTTACTCTATGAAAAGGAGTTGGATCTGATTAAAGAAAGGCTTAAGGATAAAAAGCAATTAGCAAAGTTAATGTATCGGAAGTTTATAATAATGTGGTCTGACAATGACTTTTCCATACAATTTATATCTCCAGGTACTAAACTTAGCGATAAGAATTTGAATTACATAGTACGATTGGAGAAAGTGCAATATAGTTTAGTTATGTTGCTGTCATTTTTGTCCATACTATTTATCTTAAAAGATAAAAACAAGTATAACTTGATTATTTATATGCTGACTATACTTATATCTGCAAACTGGTTCATTTATCTTTTTATAGAAATTCAGACAAGGTATAGATTCTTTATAATGCCTGCATTTTTTATCCTTTCTGGATATGGTTTTTACCGAATTATGCTTTTAGTTAAACAAAAACATTTTCTTGTAGCAAAATGAAACAGACAAAACTGTTTATTTGTTATCTTACATCAATTTCCCATTCACAGTATTCCTCCAATTTAGTACCTTTTTCTATTCTTTGTGCTGTAGCATTATTATGTTTAGAAAAATAGAGCTTGTTTCCATATTGATTCACATCCCAATAAAAGGTTTCCAGGTCATTCCTGAAATTGTTAACCATTTTACCGTCTTTAATGGATGTAACAAATCTATAATTAGGTCTGGTATCTCCCCATATCTCTACAGTTGTTGATGCTTCTTTCCCTAAAAAATTCTCATAACTGTCTGTCGTAAGAGTTTCTCCTTCCGTGGGTGTAGTATAAATACTCCCTGATTCCTTAAACAAAGCATACCTGCCATATTTCTTGGTGATTGGTAACATACATACATATGAGGTTCCAATAAAAACTTGGTTTGTAAACTCAAAATCTGTCTTGAGGGTTATTTTAGAAGGTGAAACAATATATGTTCTCGTTACTTCAGCATACTTTCCTGTGTCAGTTTCATCAAAATACAAACTGGTTTCTTCTTCAATTCTAAGCCTTTTTAATATGATTTCTTTACCTTCTTGTAATTCAATTTGAGAATCATCAATCGGATTAGTCAATTTAAATGTTCTCAACTTTTCTAGTCCGTGATTCCCACCGGAAAAAGTATAATACTCATCTGCGTTGTTTTTCACCCGAAATACATATTCCCAATCAGAACCACCACCTGCCATAAGCTCTAAAGAACTTGAAGGTATAAAACCATCCATTGAAACGTACCAACCCTCAATATTCCAAACATCCCATTCTTTTTTATTAAACTTTGTGGTTAATATACTCTTATCAGGAAGTACGCTGTAAATCTGGATTTCAGTTTCATTTGGACAAGTAATTAATATCTCATCTTCATTTATTGGAGGTACATTAATTCGTGAGTCTCTTTTTGTATTATCGATCACTCTATTAATAATTGATTTTATATACTCTCCATATCTAGTATTTTTCAACGGTGATATAACAAGAACAAAATAGGTAAACAAAGAAAAAAACAATACCGTTGTAATAATAATATATGCTCTTTTTATTTTATGCCTTCTATACATTATAAGCTCACCTCTATAATCACCTTTCTACGTCCCTATTTCATTTATATTGAATGATAAAAATTTTACATTGCATAGATACACAAAAAAGCTACTTAATGAGGTAGCTTTTTTGTGTATCTTAAATCTCAATAAATAGTTATGTTAATAAAGTTGAGAGATTTATTACCTTAACAACGTTTATAGTTGTTATCTTGAAAATACTCCACAAGTTGTCTATATATTATTTTTTCAGTTCGCTCAGACATCCGCTGCAAATATTCTTTCCTTTGTAAACAATAACATCCCTTGCGTCTGCGCAAAAGATACATGCAGGTTCGTACTTCTTGAGTATTATGGTAGCGCCATCAACAAAAATCTCAATAGGATCTTTTTCGGCAATATCCATTGTTCTCCTCAATTCAATCGGTAATACCACTCTTCCAAGCTCATCAACTTTGCGAACTATACCAGTAGATTTCATTAGTATTTTCTCTCCTTTTCTTTTTTATATTATGCAAAATAAATACCCAAAAAACTCATCATATTAACAAATAATTTAATAGTCCAATAAATTTTCCATGTCAGCCAATTTTTATTTACTGCTTAACTACAATATTATGTGCTTTATTTATGCCATCAACCTGCAAATTGAATTCTTCTACAAGATTGTTGTAGTTATCGACATCTTTTTTCATGTAAAATTGAAGTTGACCATCAAAAAATTTATATGCTTCCTGATTGTCTTCTAGGTATTTGAGCATCTTTTCAACTGTTTTAAACATCTTTTCCTGAATTTCAAGCATATGCAGAGAACCTTCGGTACTTATGATAATCTCTTCCTTTAATCCTGACAACATATCCGCCTTAATTCCCTTTGGCACATTTGCACCTTCAAGCTTTTTCAAACCTTCTCCCAATAAATTCTGGGCTTTGTCCTTATATTGCCTTGTTTTTTGAAGATTTTCATTTATTAATGTCTTGGTTTTATTTACCCCATCTTTACTTGTAAGGTTCTCTTGAGAAAACATATTATTAAAGTCAATTCCAGTAAACGTATTTATCAATTCTTTCTTCAGCCCTGAACTATCAAGAATAACATCTTGTACCGCTTCAACATATCCTGCCGTATAACCATACTTATCACGAGATATATCTTCTCTTTCAATATCACTACCTCTCGACATCTCCTCTGTAAATGACATCAGCTTCTCCTGTGCTGCTCTTAACTTTTCAGCTTCAGCCTTTCTACTATAATCTGCCACTGAGCGGTATGCAAAAACCATTAAAATCACTACAAAAAAAAACAGTAACCCAGCGGATATGTATTTTATTATGTTACCTTTTCCCTTGAATTTTGCAGAACTGCTTTTTCCTTCATTAACAAGGCTTTGAAACTCTTCTATTTCACATACTTTTATATAAGTGTGGTTCTCTTCATCGTAAATCGAGGTCTCTTTTCCAATCAGACCCTTTTGGTACAGATCCTTTAAAACCTCAACGCTATCAATTACAACTTCTCTATCAACAAAGAAATATTTATACAGCATAAACTCAATCCTTATAGTTTTTATTATTTTCAAACCTCGTTTGAAAATAATGTTATGTCAAGGGATCACACAAACTTTACACTAAACAATATACTATGAAAAACAAGGTATGTCAACAATTATAAAATTCTTCCTACTATTATTTTAAACTCCACAAAACCGCAATTATTGCCTTGAGAAATCATCTACTTCAATTATGCCAGCGCTTTCACTTACTAAACACAGGTTTACATATAAAAAAACTTCCTTGCTTTTGTTAGAGCCATTTCCTGAAAGGAAATCCGGCAAAAAGCTCCGGGACTCGATGTCCCCAAGCTTTTGTTAGGTTCTCGTGCATAACAATATTTAAAACTCTGCTGAATTGACTGTTCTCGGGAAACTTATAACGTCTCTTATATTTGACATCCCTGTGATATACATAATAGCTCTCTCAAATCCCAGACCGAACCCTGCGTGCCTTGTACCTCCGTATTTCCTAATGTCAAGATACCACCTGTATTCCTCTTTATCAAGTCCCATCTCATTCATTCTCTTTTCCAGCAAACCAATTCTTTCTTCCCTCTGGCTTCCTCCGATTATTTCTCCTACACCCGGGACAAGAAGATCCATCGCTGCAACTGTTTTATTATCGTCATTCACTCTCATATAAAATGCTTTTATATCCTTCGGATAGTCTGTTACAAACACAGGTTTTTTGAAAACCTGCTCTGTCAGATACCTTTCATGTTCCGTCTGCAAGTCGCATCCCCATTCAACCGGATATTCAAATTTGACTTTTTCTTTCTTAAGAATGTCAATCGCTTCGGTATAAGTAACATGCGCAAAATCTGATTTCACTACATTATTCAACCTGTCAAACAAAGTTTTGTCTATAAAATTGTTGAAGAATTCCATCTCTTCCGGAGCATTTTCCATACAGTACTGTATTATAAATTTCAACATATCCTCAGCAAGCTCCATGTCATCTTCAAGGTCTGCAAATGCGATTTCAGGCTCTACCATCCAGAATTCTGCTGCATGCCGTGCCGTATTGGAATTTTCAGCCCTGAAGGTTGGTCCAAAAGTGTATATGTTTCTGAAAGCCATGCAATATGTCTCACCTTCAAGCTGTCCACTGACTGTAAGATTTGTCTCCTTGCCAAAGAATTCCTGTGAAAAATCGATTTTCCCTGCTTTATCTCTAGGTGGCTCATTCATATCAAGGGTTGTAACCCTGAACATTTTACCGGCACCTTCAGCATCGCTTCCTGTAATAATCGGTGTATTAACATACACAAAACCACGTTCCTGAAAAAACTTGTGAATTGCATATGCGGCAAGCGACCTTACTCTGAATACAGCAGAAAAGGTATTTGTCCGGGGCCTTAAGTGGGCAATCGTCCTTAAAAATTCAAAAGAGTGTTTCTTTTTCTGAAGCGGATACTCAGAATTGGAAAGACCTTCAATCTCGATCCTCGATGCCTTGATTTCAAAAGGCTGTTTGGCATTCGGAGTTTCAACCAAAACCCCCTCTACAATAATTGACGATCCTAAGGAAACTTTTGTTATTTCTTTGAAATTGGATATTTTCTCTTCTTCAAATACCACCTGCAACGTCTTAAAAAAAGAGCCATCGCTTATTTCTATAAAACCGAAAGTTCTTGAGTCCCTTATGGTTCTCACCCAACCTGTAACAGTTATGTTCTTGTCGATATAATCTTTCATTTCCCTGTAAAGCTTTTTTATAATTATACTTTTCATATTATCCATTAATCCCTTCGTTAGCTGGTCTCTATTATTAATATTATATATTAAACCCGCCTAATTATTTATAGCAAATGTATATTGGCATTTTCACAATCTTCAATCATTGAGTCAGGCCACACAGATGCCTGTACCTCTCCAACATGTGCTTTATTTAGCAGGTACATGCAAAGCCTTGATTGTCCGATTCCTCCACCCACGGTATAAGGAAGTCTGCCTTCCAATAAATCCTTATGAAACTTAAAACGCTTTCTGTCTTCACATCCCGCTTCCCTCAACTGCCTTACAAGCGAATCCTCATCAACTCTTATTCCCATGGATGACATTTCAACAGCTCTGTTAAGCAGAGGATACCATAATATAATATCTCCGTTAAGTTCCCAATCATCATAATCAGGTGCCCGCCCATCATGCTTGGTGCCAGAGTTTAGAAGCCGTCCTATCTGCATAATAAATACAGCCTTCTTTTCTTTGGCAATCATATCCTCTCTCTGCTTGGGTGTAAGTTCTGGATACATGTCTTCAAGCTCTTGTGACGTTATAAAAAATATTTCTTCAGGCAGTATTTTTGAAATGCACGGATATTTCTTACACACATGGTCTTCTATATCTTTCATCGCGTTAAATATTCTTCTTACTATATTCTTTAATGTATCAGTGTTTCTGTCCTCTTTATTTAATACAATCTCCCAGTCCCACTGGTCTACATATATGGAATGGAGATTGTCAGTGTCTTCATCCCTTCTGATTGCATTCATGTCTGTATATAAACCTTCTCCAACTTTGAAGTCGTACTTCTTCAAAGCCATTCGCTTCCATTTTGCCAGCGAATGAACCACTTCAACCGTATTTCCGTCTATTGCTTTTACATCAAATGCCACCGGTCTTTCCACACCGTTCAGATTATCATTCACTCCGGTCTCAGGTCTCACAAAAAGAGGTGCCGATACCCTACTCAAATTAAGCTCCTTTGCAAGTTGGATTTCAAAACAGTCTTTTATCATTTTTATTGCAGCCTCTGTCTCCCTGACTGTCAGGGATGATTTATAATTCAACGGAATTATAAGGTTTTCCTTTTCTTCTATCATCTAAAACTCCCCCCTTTGCGCTTTTCTTAATAATCGAATTTCATTATATCATCTTATATTATCCCATTCCAATAGTTATATAAAAAATAAAACCAGTATAATGTTTCTCAAATAGCGAGGCACAAACAAAAAAGTATGTTTTCCAACTTTCCATATATGCGTTTTTTTATAAATTGCAATAATCTAATCCTTTAAAACAACTACTTTTTTAATTTTAACCACTTTCTGTGGAACTGACACCTCAGTTCCGTAAGCATTTGGACCAACAGGAGTATCTGCAAGCTTATCAAGAGTTTCCTCTCCCTCTATGAGCTTGCCGAATGCTGCATAATCACCATCAAGGAATGAGCCGTCCCCATGCATGATAAAAAACTGACAGCTTGCTGAATTAGGCATTTGACTTCTAGCCATAGATATAACACCGCGGGAGTGTTTTAAAGTGTTCTGTTCAAAACCATTGGAAGAAAACTCCCCTTTTATTGCCTTTTCAGAGCCTCCTGTTCCATCACCTTTCGGGTCTCCGCCCTGTATCATAAAACCCTTAATGATTCTATGAAAAGTAAGACCGTCATAAAAACCACTTTCAACAAGACTTACAAAGTTCTCGACGGTTTCCGGAGCATATTCCGGATATAATTCAAGTACCATTTTGCCTCCATCCTCCATTTCAATCTGAACCTTTGGATTCTTATTTTCATTCACGTCAGCTCCATTTGAATCATTATTCTGTTTCGGTCCACATCCTGCAAGAAATACAATCATAAAACAAATCACAAGTGCAACAATTCTTCTAAACATAATTTAATCCTCCATTACTTTAATTTGTCCAATATATAATATTAAACAAGATTGTTTAAAAAATTTCAATATCAAAAATGTAAATAACTCAACTTTCCCACTTATAGTATTTTGAGGCTATGGTTGCTCACAAGTTAAGGGCAAAAAATTTACTTTTTGACCGCTGTGAGCAATGCTTCGTTAGCGGCAAAGAGTCCATAAATACTGTGGGAAAGTTGAGTAAATAATTAATAACCACACTGAATACTATTAAATATTTTTGCTTCTAATCAAAAAGCAAGTGTGATAAAATATATCCATAAGTCTTAAAAATTCTGGAGAGTGCCATGAGATTTTACTTTGATGGGAAGATTTTTTTGCAGTCTATTTCAGTTGTGCTATCACTTTCAATGATAGTCTTTTTTCTGATAAAAGGAAAGAAAACATCTCTTCTGTACAGCTATTTATGGTGCCAGGCACTTATATTCATTTGGTCCACGGGTCAGATTCTTGTACTTTTTTCATCTAATGATCTTCGGATGAAATGGGTGTTTATATTGATAGAATACGCAGCCGTCATATTTATCGGGTTAAGCTGGCTTATGTTTTGCCTGCTTTATACCTATAACAGGTTTCTTACTAAAAGGAAGCTTGTTTTTATGCTGTTTCTTCCCCCTACAGCAATCTATATTTTCCTGCTAACAAATAATTTTCATCACTTGTTTTTTTCCAATTTTTCATACAGAGTCAGTTTCGGACCTTTATTCTGGCTACATGCACTATTGGCATATATCTATCTGATATTTGGTACTGTAATACTTGTAAAATACTCCATGTCTCATATGGGTAATGCAAGAAAACAAGCTATTTTATTGATTTCGGCTGCATTTATTCCTCTTATCGCTAATATTTTATACCTCATAAGTAATACATTCGTGCCGGATCTAATTAGCACAGACGTTGATATAACTCCTTTAAGCTTTACATTTTCACTTCTCTTTTTTGGGATTGCCGTATTCCGCTATAGGTTCTTAAACATCGTACCCATTGCCTTCAGAAAAATAGTACACAATCTCAACGAATCCATTATAGTAGTGGACAGTCTTAACAAGATCGATAACTTCAACAGATCCTTTTCAATTACATTTCCAGGGTCGGAACAGATAAAAATATATGATAATGTCAATAAATTCTTAAAAAATCTTAAGGACAATATTTTACCGACTGCCGAAACCGAAAAGCTTATAAACTCCATAAAATATGAGACTGAATCAAATGTAAGCGGAGAGCTTATACTGCTGAATCCCGAAAAAAGATGCTTTCATGTAAATATTCAGCCGCTATTTGGAAGTAGCAAAGAGTTTTTAGGAAGAATTGTTCTGTTTAACGATATATCGGAATACAAAAACCTGCTTGATGAAGTAAACGAAAAGAACATTGAACTTTCTGCTTTAAACGACCAACTTTCAGAATATGCGTCAACAGTTGAAGAACTTGCTGTAATAAAAGAAAGAAACCGGTTTGCACGAGACGTTCATGATACTTTAGGTCATACAATGACCCTGTTAATCTCGCTTTTAGAGGTGAGCAGCATAATGTGCAAAAAAGATGCTGATAAAACCTCTGAAAAGCTGGATGAGGCTTTAAAAGCAGCAAGGGACGGTCTTAAGGAGTTGAGACGTTCAATAAAAGGTCTTGGACCTGAGACCCTTCAAAGTTCAGATATCATAAGATCGGTTGAAAAAATGGTTGAAGACTTCAAACCATCGGGAATGGAAATAGATTTTACCTATGAAGGAATTGAAAACATTAAGAACCCGGAATGCAATAAAGTAATCTTTAGGGTATGTCAAGAGGCATTGACAAATTCCCTGCGCCATGGAAAGGCAACTCATGTCAGCATAGTGCTGAGATTTACCAATGATAGGATAAAGCTTTTTATTATAGATAACGGCCATGGTTGCACCAGTTTTAAAAAAGGTTTTGGTTTAAGTGGTATGGAGCAGAGGGTAAAGGACTGTGGCGGAAATATAGTATTTGGTTCGGATGGCGAAAGCGGTTTTAATATAAGGCTCGAAATACCAATATCGTAGCAGAAGCTGTGATAAACCTAATATACAGTATTACAAAACGGAGGATATTTTGTAAAATGATAAGAATTATAATTGTGGATGATCAGATTATATTAAGGGAAAGTCTTAAATTTATAGTTGAGCAGGACAGCGAAATCAACGTGGTTGCTCTAGGCGGAAACGGCAAGGAGGCTTTGGCGCTTTGCGACAAACACCATCCAGATGTGGTACTTATGGATATTATGATGCCTGACTGCAACGGTGTTGAAGGCACAAAGCTGATAAAAGCAAAATACAATTCAATTAAGGTGATAATTCTCACCACCTTCAATGATGAAGAAAACATATCACAAGCATTGAAAAACGGTGCTGACGGTTATGTCTTAAAAGATATAAAACCCGATGAGCTTATCATGGCAGTAAAAAGTTCTGTCAAGGGCTTGAACGTCATGCATCCTAGTGCTTTTAACACCGTTGCAAACAAGATGAGCCCTGAGACTGTATCCACCAAAACACCTAATGACAAAAGAGCCAATATAGAACTTACAGAAAGGGAGCTTGATGTTGTACGACTTATTGTGGACGGAAAAAGCAACAAGGAAATTGCATCAAGTCTTTTTATAACTGAAGGAAGCGTAAAAAATATTATTACCATTATTCTTGATAAGCTGAAACTTAAAGACCGTACCCAGCTTGCAGTGTTTGCAGTCAAAAACAATATTATATAGATTCGTGGCTTTAACATGACTAAAGTCATGTTCATATACTTTAAAATATGACTTTCGGATTGCAAGTTATGACCATGGGTATCTTAAAACAGTTCTGTAAAAGTATTATCATTAAATCATAAGATTAAATTTTAATTCGAAGGGATGATAATAATGAAAGAACTGTTTAAAAAACATTGGATAACTTTATTAGGCTCTTTATTCATCTTCATGGCTTTTTCATATTCTTTCAAATACGCTGTTGACCAGGGGTGGATTTCAAATGAACTTAAAATAGGTATAGGCATAATGGTCTCGGTAGCATTCATAATAATTGGCATAACACTGCAACAAAAAGAACATAACCTTGTAAGCGAGATAATAAACGGTCTTGGAGTAGCACTCTTATACACCACCTTCTCCTTTGCCGGCATTTACTTCAATATGTGGACACCTATAACAGTATTCCTTGCAATGGCAGCTGTTACACTTGCCCTTTCCATGTACTCATACAAATTCAACTTTCGTATTTTAATGAATATTGCACTTATTGGTGCTCTTGTTTCTCCTATCGTAATGAAGTCTCAAGGTGACCAAGTATTTACTTTGTTTCTGTATCTTCTAGTAATAAACTCAATATTCTTTTTTGTAAGCGTAAGAAAAAAATGGCTTGAGTTACGTTTGATACCTTTTGTAGGAACTTGGATACTGTTCACAGTTTATTACTTTTACTTTAATCCCAGCAACTGGCAAACACCTTTTACTTATGCATTAAGTGCATTTCTGTTCTACGTAATAGGTTTCATGGCATCTTCATGGAAGGAAGAAAAGAACTTCGACGGCATGAATCTATACCTTGGTATTATGAACGCAGCAGTCTTTGCCTTATGGTCCTTTGGTTTATTGTTTGGTATAGTAAACTATTCGGTGGTATTAGCAGGTATGGGTCTTGTGTATCTTATAGTTTCATTGATAATACACACCTCAACAGGCACTTCTTCCATCCCTGTACTCACTAATTTCTTTGGCGGAATCCTATTCCTCCTCATTGCAGGATCTGAAATTGGTATTGGCTCGGATTTAAAATCTATAATATCTGTATTCTTATGGGTATTCACAGCGCTTATAGTATTGGTTACCGGACAGATAAAAGGAAAAGACTACCTAAAGCTTACAGCCGTGGCAATATGGCTACTGGCAGGTGCATACTGGTACACTGTAACTTGGTATACACCGCTAGGAACATGGTTTGGAACTTTTATACCTATTCTTAACTGGTCTGGCATAACTTGGGCCGTGCTGGCAGTAATGGGATTCTACTTCTCAGTCAAAGTAAAATTTGATTTTGTAGGAGAAAAAGCGTCAGAATCGGATATGCTGATATCAAACTTCTTTTCAATAGCAAGCCACTTAATTATAGGCGGACTTTTAACCTTCCAGATTGATAACCTGTGGCAGGAATATACAATTGCTTCAGTAGATTTGTGGCTTACATTGTCGGTGACATGGGGAATATACGCCCTCCTGCTCTTCTTGTGGGGTGCATACAGCAGACAGATGATTTTCCGCTGGTTTGGTTCGGCAGTTCTTATTATAGTAGCAATTAAGACAATATTTGTGGATTTGTCACAGTCGGAAACAATATATAAAGTAATAACATTATTTATATTAGGTATAATATCCTTCACAATCTCCTATATAAACAATTTGTGGAAAAACGAAAAAAATAGCGAGCACAAACTCACAACTTTTCAAGCAAAAAAGGTTGAAGTTCCTGAAAAATTGAATACCCAAGACATTCTTGATGAAGAAATTTGGGTCGAACGCTAAACAATAAAATTGAGTACCCATTGAGGGTACTCAATTTTGCCTCTTTCATTTCACTCCAAGAGTCCAAATAAAAAGGTTTGGGATATCGAGTCCCGAACCTTTTTGCCGGATTTCCTTTCAGGAAATGGCACTAACAAAAAATGGGTACCTATTGTTGGTACCCGTTTTTTTACCTTAATGTGAACAATACGATTCTGCCCTTGGAATGACCACATACAATATGCCATCTCTGTAATCTACATTTGCGTTATCAGACTGGATTTCAAACGGAACAGGTATTGTTCTTGAAAATTCCTCAGCATGCTTTTCCTTATCCATCATATACCTATCATTCAGCCTGCTGTCAGTAGTTTTTAAGCTTGAAAGCCTTATTGAATATTCATCAATGCTAATTCTCAGATTCTCTTTTAGAGCTCCCGGTATCTCAGCAACTATAATAATATCCTTATCTGTCTGGTAAACATCTATTCTCGGCATACCAGCCTTTGTAAAAAATCTTATCGGTGAACATTCAAATATCATTCCGTTTTCTCGGTCTTTTTCTCTCAAATAGCTCCTATCTCCAAAATCCAAATTAAACTGCTCCTTTCCTTTTATAAAACTTATATTTCCCAGTTTTTAACCTTATATTCCAAAATTGCAGACACTTGCATAGTGCTATGAAAGAAGAAAAGAACATGTAAACTGATTATAGCATCGCCTTTACGCTTCACTAACCGTTATCCATATTTTCAGTATATCCGATAATAATATCCTGACTACCTTCAATTGGTACTTTTTATCCTCAAGCAATATGATATCTTTGTCAACTATCACGGATACCACATCAATATCAATATTTTTAACTTCCTTGCCAAGATAGTCTTTATACTTTTCCCTTATGCCTTTTTCCAAGGTCAGCTTGTCGATTTCGTCCTCCTGTATCTTGTCATACTTAAAATAAATCTCCACATCCCTTAATATGTACTTATTCTTCTTATTTGTGCTGTCTATTGTCTCTTTGAGTTTGTCATATTTTACCTGGTTTTCATATACATCATTCTCCAAAGCCTTGATTTTCTGGTAGTAGCTATCCACTCTGAAGCTTACGAGTGCGCTTAATACAGTACATCCCACAATGATTCCCAGGATAATGCCTGCAACAAAACACGTAAAAAATCTTAAATCCACTCTTCTCATTTTAAAACTGACTCCCCGCACTTTTGTAGAAGCCCTATAAATCTATACCCTACATGGGCTCCCACAACAGCAACTATGACGTAGACAGCCTGCTTGATTATAGACCTTATTTCACCATTAAAAATACCTTTTTCGAGTATTTCAAAGGAAGAAAATGTTCCTCCTAATGCAACAGCAACTGCCCATATTTTTATGGATCCAGCAATTACAAGCATGGTTCTCAAAGGCGGGTGGTCATTAATAATAGCACTCAACCCGGCAAAAAGACTTGCACCTACAATAACACCAAAAGCTATCATAAAATTATAAATTATATTATTTGCAAAATTGGACACTAAGAAACCACCTCCAAGGGTACCCTTAATTGAATCCCTCCTATAAACTATGACACCTTAATATTCTTTATTCATGTTCTATTTTTTCATTTTACAGATTATCTTTGAAATAGTCAGTTTAATCCTATATATTTTGCAATATCTAAAATTTATGTAAAATGTTTATTGCAAATGTTTAAGAGGTAAAAATGAAGATTCTTTTTATAATACTTTTCAACTTTATAACAGGAACAATATGTCTGATATATGGTGTCAGCCTTATGAGCTCAAGCCTTGAAAAAGCAAATGCCGGAAGAATAAAAAAGTATATTGCAGCTTTTACCGGGAAAGTATCAACTGCTTTTATTACCGGTATTGCAGTCACCGCAGCAGTACAAAGCAGTACAGCCATTACAGTAATCACAGTAGGTCTTGTTAATGCAGGATTAATGCGGCTTCCTCAGGCAATAGGAATAATATACGGTTCAAATATAGGTACAACTATAACAGCTCAGTTAATGGCTTTCAATCTTACAGATTCATGCTACATCCTTTTGGTCATAGGAGCCGTTTTTAAATTTACTGCAAGGAAAAATTCATCAAAATGTATTGCATCAGCTGTTATCGGTGTGGGATTGATGTTTACAGGATTAAGTATATTAAACTCAGGTGTACCCTATATCAGAGAAAGCGAAACGACCTACCGGTTGTTTAAAACATATGGAGGAAATCCTTTTATTGGACTTTTTTTAGGAATGATTGCTACAATGCTTGTTCATAGTAGCAGCGCGACTGTAGGTATTACCATTGTACTCTTCAATTCCGGACTTATTAACTTTGATGCCGCATTAGGGATTACTTTTGGTGACAACATAGGTACATGCATTACTGCCCAACTCGCTAGCCTTGGAACATCTGTCTGGGCACGTCGCACAGCTTGGGCTCATACCCTTTACAATGTCATCGGAGTAATTGTTGCAATTATCCTGTTTATCCCTTTTTCAAACCTTGTACAGTATATAACCTTTTATTCCGGTCAGGATAAAACACGACTGGTCGCAAATGCTCATACAATATTCAACGTTTTAAGTGCCCTTCTCTTTCTACCTGTTACAAAGCATTATGTAAAGTTTATTGAATGGATTGTAAAGGATAAAGGATAAAACCTCAACTTTCCCACTTATAGTATTTTGAAGCTCTGGTTGCTTACAAGTTAATGTCAAAAAGTTTACTTTTTGACCGCGGTGAGCAATGTTGCATTAGTGGCAAAGAGCCCATAAATACTATGGGAAAGTTGAGTTAAAACAAAATTAACAAAAAAAGCTTTTATTATTACTCAAAAAAGTTTAAAATATAGAGAGTACAATTAAGCATATTACAGTCAACGCTCATCAACGTTGTCTGAGTTATAAATCTCTATATTGGTCAATTTGATTTATTGGGATTTATATAATAAAAAAAGCTGATGTATAATAAAAGGTTGCCGTTAAGCATAACCTTATCAGGAAATAGTGCTATGAATACATTTATTAAGTACGGTTCAAAAAAAATAGATATTACAGTGTCAAGGCGCAGAAGAAAAACACTTGGAATAAGCGTGAGTGTCACTAAGGGTGTGCAGGTTGCCGCCCCTATAAATGCAAGTGATGATACCATCCATCAGATTCTCTCACGCAAAGCCCCGTGGATTATTGAAAAGCTTTCCCACCTTCACGAAATTGAGTCTCAAACCCCTATAAAAGGTTTTGTAACCGGTGACGTATTCCCATACCTTGGCAAGGATTATATACTTGAAATAACAGAAAATCCAAATGCAAAAAAAGCTTCAGTCAGTCTTGATAATAACCGCTTTAATGTAGTTTTGCCTGAAACATTATCAACCAACAACCGTCCTGAAATAATCCGCGATACATTTATCCTATGGTATAAGAAAAAGGCCAAAGAGATTCTCGCCTTAAGAATTGAAAAATACTCTCAGGAACTTGGCGTTGTCCCAACCGCTTTGGTTATAAAGGGACAAAAGACTATTTGGGGAAGCTGTACAGCGGATAACAAGATAAACATAAACTGGAAGATACTAATGGCGCCCCTAGATATTATTGATTATCTTGTTGTTCATGAACTTTCCCATATAAGAGTCAAAAACCACTCAAAAAATTTCTGGAGCCTTGTTGAATCAATTCTTCCGAGCTACAGAGAACTCTCAGGATGGCTTAAGCAAAACGGACACAAACTGAATTTTTAGCCTTTCATACTGTAAAAAATCTGAAACTTTTACTTCCATCTTTTACGGATAACTATTATAATAGTTAAATAGAACTTTATTGACAATAGTTTTGTCAATAAAGTTAAATAACTTTTATTTTGTATTATAATATTTAATGCTAAAATTATTAATATATAATATACTACAATAAAAATTTTACAAACAAGAGAGGTTTGGCATAAATGAAAAATGTAAAAAGCACACTATCGAATCTTATATTAAAACGTATTGGAATGTTAGAGCTAATGTACTGGTTATTCTTTTTGTTTGCACTAGTCTATAAATGCCTTTATTTTCAGTTCACAACCAAGCTGAATTCCGAACCCTATATTTCTTCTGTAAATATAATAATGCTACTTTCAACCCTTGCAACAATATTTATAATTATTGCATTTCTGTCTGCCGTTTTTAATAAAGGACGACTGATTGCACTGTTCTGCTTCAACCTATTGATTACAGTATTGCTAGTCGCCGATACGAATTTTTTCAGATACTATTATAATTTAATAACCATACCTGTTTTCTATCAGTTTGATGTAAAGCTTATGAGTTCTATAAATCAAAGTGTTATGAGCTTATTTCAGATTAAGGACATTATTTACATAGTCGATCTTCCTTTTATGGCTATAAGTGTTGTTTTATTACATAAAAATATTGAAAAGGTCAAGTTCTCAAAACGGTTTTTGCGTTCTGCGGCTTTGTTTACAGCGGGTATTATTATTATGCTTTCTATTCTTCCTAAGTCAAATATCTATGCTTTTGCCTACAATAATAACTATTCAACTAAAAGCCTAGGGGTTTTCTATTCGCACTTCAACAGTACAAAGCTATTTATTGAAAATAATATGATAAATGACGAAGGATTTACAGATGATGACAAAAAACTTCTGCAAACTTTCTTTGATAATGAGGCTGTAAATAAAAACTTTTCAAAACTAAACGGCGTTGGAAAAGATAAAAACCTTATTATTGTTCAGATAGAAGCACTGCAACATTTTGTAATAAACAGAAAAATAAACGGAAAAGAAATTACTCCAAACTTAAACAAGTTGCTTAAAGAAAGTCTGTATTTTAATGACATATATTATCAGGTATCCGGCGGAAATACTTCAGACGCTGAGTTTTTATGCAACAACTCTCTTTATCCTGCGCAGGAGGGCTCTGTGTATATAAGATTTCCTGAAAACACCTATATTTCATTGCCCCACATATTAAGAAACAAAGGTTATGATACTTATGCACTACACGCTTTTGAAGAAAACTTTTGGAACAGAGAAGAAATGTATAAATCTTTGGATTTTGAAAGGTTTATAAGTGGTAAAGACTTTGTGATGGACGATTTTGCTGGATGGCAGGGTGAGGCTCTCAGCGACTCCTCATTTTTTAGACAGTCGCTTGACATAATAGACTATTCAAAGCCTTTTTATAGTTTTTTTGTAACCCTGTCGACCCATCATCCTTTTACTTACTTTGAGCATTTTGACTTTGATACAGGTGATTTTGAAGGAACTTATATGGGTAACTATCTCAAAGCCGCCAATTATGCAGATAAGTGCGTTGGAGAGTTTGTAGAGGATCTTAAAAACCGAGGTCTTTTTGACAACAGTATGCTGGTTCTATATGGTGACCACTCTGCTGTTCCGAAAATAGAATCCGAAGAGTTGATGAAATTTCTTAATGTGAGCTATAGTGATTTGGAATGGATTAAACTCCAGAAAGTACCTCTTATAATACACTACCCCGGTCAACACGAAGGTGAAGTTATAGAAACTACGGGAGGTCAAATTGATATCCTTCCGACTATTGCCAATATGATGGATATAAATACTCCGTATACCATTGGAAAAGACCTTTTGAATGCAAACAACGGATATGCTATTCTAAGAAACGGCTCTATAATTACTGGTGATTATGTGTATTTTAATGATTTACGGGAAATATACGAAATTTCTTCTGGTAAACCCCTTGATTTATGTGCGTATGAGAAAGAAATCAATTCATTCCTAAAGGAACTGGAAATATCGGATACAATCATTTTGAAAGATGCATTTAAGGTCCTGACAGAAAACAGTTTTAGATAATGCAAGATATTAATAACTCAACTTTCCCACTTATAGTATTTTGAGGCTCTGGTTGCTCACCGCGGTCAAAAAGTTTACTTTTTGACCGCGGTGAGCAATGTTGCGTTAGTGGCAAAGAGTCCATAAATACTGTGGGAAAGTTGAGTTATTAATCTGTTTATCATAGCGGAACTTATTGCTTTGATTGTAGCTTTAAGCTACGATGTGCAATCATCACAAAACAGTCGTTATGTAAAGAATTGCTGAGTTATTCCTAATTGGCTACCTTAATTACCAACCAAACATATGAAAACAGAGCAATTCAATATTAGAAATACTGATACATTTCTGATAAAATACATTCATATGTGCAATTTTGAAGTTGTTTGAATTGTATGTGACTAAAACAGCAAGATAATTCTTTTGCATTGTATTATGTCAATTGAAATTATGCTTTACTTAAAATATACATTGATATTTTAATGAATACTTGTCGATTTTTATGCTGAAAATCGCTTTATTTCTTTGTAGGAACAAGTTTTGTTACTTATTATGTCACAATTTGATTCAATAATCAAAATTTCAGTATAACATAATTTAATGGGGGATGTATATTTATGGAGTCGAATTTTGATTTTTTACTGGATTTGGCGATCATTTTAGCAAGTACCAAGATCTTAGGTATTCTTACAAAAAGGATTCACATGCCTCAGGTTGTTGGTGCTTTAGTGGCAGGACTTTTATTAGGACCTGCAGTATTTGGTATTATTTCTGATACTGGTTTTATCAAACAGCTTGCAGAAGTCGGGGTTATCGTTTTGATGTTTTCAGCAGGACTTGAGACAAATCTTAATGAATTGAAAAGGTGCGGAAAAGCTTCTCTTATAATAGCTATCGCCGGAGTTATTGTTCCGTTGATTGGCGGGTTTGTTGTTGCCGCCTTTTTTAACAATAATGGAAATATACTCCAGATGGACACGGAAACTATTCTTCAAAACATTTTTATCGGTGTAATACTTACTGCAACCTCCGTCAGTATAACCGTCGAAACTCTCCGGGAATTAGGAAAGCTTAACACCAAGGTGGGAACAGCCATTCTCGGTGCAGCATTAATTGATGATGTAATAGGTATTATATTGCTTACCATTATTACAAGCACAAGAGACAGTTCCGCAAACGTAAGCATAGTTCTTCTTAAAATCATAGCCTTCTTTATATTTGTAGTTGCAGTGGGAATACCGTTTTACATTATTTTCGATAAATACAGTAGGAGTCAAAAAGCTAGACGGCGTTTCAGCGTAATATCCCTTTCATTTTGTTTGTTTATGTCATTTATCGCTGAACGCTTCTTCGGTGTAGCGGATATTACTGGTGCTTTTGTAGCAGGTGTTATACTATCTAATACTGTTCACAATCATTTTATAGCTCGAAAAATCGATATTACCTCATATATGTTCTTAGCCCCGGTATTCTTTGCTAGTGTAGGTCTTGCAGTCAATTTGAAGGATCTCACTCCAGCAATCATTTGGTTTGCTGTTATACTAACAGCAGTCGCAATACTTACAAAGCTTATAGGGTGTGGTGCTGGAGCATTAATGTGCAAGTACTCAAAAAGAGACTCTTTGAGGGTAGGTGTCGGTATGGCCTCTAGGGGCGAAGTAGCTCTTATTGTTGCAAATAAAGGTGCTGCAGCAAACCTGATGAAGGCAACTTTATTTGCCCCGATAATTCTTATGGTTATTGTAACAACTATTGTGACACCTATTCTTTTGAAATTTGTGTTTAGGGGTAAAGATGAAACCCAATGCGTTGAGAAAAGTCCCCCCATTAAAAAAGGCAGTACTGCAAAAAAGCGTATTTCTCATAAGAAGCATGAAACAACATAAAATTAGTAACTCAACTTTAAAATCAAGTTCCTATAAAAGGTCTTGATTTTTTTGTTTTCTTTTTTAGTAGAGTCCTTCTTCTATGAGTTATAACCGCACACCTATTGTCAACCAATTTTCGTTTTGATGTTGACAATAATCTTGCAGTACTCTATACTTTAAATGGCACTATTAAAAAGCTTCGGGACATCAAGTCCCTCGCTTTTTGTTGGATTTCCTTTGATGTAAAATTTTTATCGCATTTGGTATAGTTATATGTTACCAAATACACAGTCAAACAATGCAATTGTTATAGGGAGGATTATTATGTCGTCAAATACTCAATTAAAGGATATGCTGTATGCTGCACTCTTTTCAGCACTAATAGCAGTTCTTGCGTTAATTTCAATACCTGTCGGACTTCCGGCACCAATTACCGGGCAAACTCTCGGTATTATGCTTGCAGGCTCCATTCTTACTAAAAAGCAGACAATCTTCAGCATATTAACCTATCTGTCTCTAGGTATAGCCGGTATGCCTGTTTTTGCACTCGGTTCGGGAGGATTGTCTATACTCGTAGGTCCTGGAGGAGGATTCCTTATCGGTTTTCTCATGGGAGCGTTGGTTATAAATCTGATGAACGGTAATAGCAATAGCATTGCCCGTACAGGCATCTCATGCTTTATCGGTGGAGTTATAGTTGTATACTTGATAGGAGTCCCATGGATGTGCTATCAGACTACAGGCAAAATACTCTCAATTCCCTTGATGCTCGGTTCAATGCGTTATCTGCCTTTCGACCTGCTAAAAGTCGGTATAGCAACGTTTGTGGCCGTTAGAGTAAAAAGCCGCTTAAAGTTATTAACATCTGTATAGGTTTAATTAATAGTTTGCAAAAAACATTCCACAACCAGTCAGTATAAATAAATCGGCAAGATTAAATACAGGGAACCTTCTAAATTTTGTGTTAAAGCTTATAAAATCCGTAACACAACCGAACCGTATCCTGTCTATAAAATTACCCAGCGCGCCACCTGATATAAATGCCAACGGAAGAATTTCAACCGCTGGCTTTCCACTAAATATTCCAATAGTGGTATAAGCCAGCAATACTATAATAATAATTGAAGTAATAACCTTTAATACAAAAGGTTTATTAGACATTAAACCCAAAGCTGCGCCAGGATTCTTTACTATTGTGAATTTAAAAATTCCCTTTTGCACCGGTAGGGAAGAAAAACCCTTCAATCTAGATAAAGCATATCGTTTCCCATACTGATCCAAAAAAAACAGAAATCCTATTAATATATAGTATAAAATCCGTCATTCCTCCATATTGTTCTTAAGCACCACAGCACTTTTTATACTTTTTGCCACTACCACACGTACAAGGCTCGTTTCTGCCTACCTTGTTGCTTACTGCAATGTGTTCTCTATTATATTCTTTTGCTATTTGATTCCGTTTTTCCTCAGTATGTATTTTTTCCCATTGAGGCAGTTTATACAGCCAATGGGCTTTTGCATCCAGCATATTATAGTAAAGTTTCTCAAAGTCAACTTCAAGTTTTATTTGAGTGTCTTCAGTCAATTCTTCAAGGTTCACCGCTTGTACAAGACTAGTGTTCATACCATCTATAAATCCCGCAAACATAACTGTATCCATACCAAATTCCTCCGCAAGTTCACTTAGCTTGCCGCTTACAATTTCATCATTATGCTCGAGGATATACTTATAATTCTCTGTCTCCTTTTCAAGATAGGTGTTCCAGAATTTATTGTTCTCCTCCTCTGTTCTTTGCTCATCTGCCAATTTGTTCCATTGATCATGCAAACTCATATGCTTTTTATCTCTCCTTTATCTTATATCTTATTATGCATTTTTATTTCTATCTAACTTCTAGTGCTTTTTAGATTACAAATTTTCCCATTTCCAGATCATTTTCGTGATTAATATAGATTTTGATCCCTATAATTATAACATAATTATAAAATAATAAATAAACATTTAAAATTCATTTTATCTGCAATTTCACCATTCCTAATACTCTACATCCAATAATACAAGACCTTGTGGGGGTGCCGTGGGACCTGCAAGACTCCTCTCCTTATTTAAAAGCACTTCCATAATAAGTTCAGGTTCAATCCTTCCCGTCCCTGCTTCTATTAACGTACCTGTAATAATTCTCACCATATTATACAGAAATCCGTTTGCGTAAAACACCACATCTATTATTTTATTCTCCTTTTCTATTTCAATTGAGTAAATGGTTCTAACCTTTGATTTCTTTTTACTCTTTAAAGATGTAAAACTTGAAAAATCATGCTCTCCTACTAAATAAGATGCTGCTTTTCTCATGAGGTCTATATCTAGTACTTCCTTAATGTGAAAAGAGTATTTTCTCATAAAAGGATTATGTAACTTATCATTCCATATTCTATATAAATACTTCTTACCTTTAGCATGGTATCTTGAGTGGAACATCGTATCTTCTTCCTCTGCATTTATAACTACAATATCTTCAGGGAGATATCTGTAACAATAATCAATTATATCGCCCAGGCACAATTCGACTGATGTATGAAAATTTGCTATCTGCTTATATGCATGCACCCCTGCGTCTGTCCTCCCTGAACCTATAATTTCAATATTCTCTCCGGTCATTTTACAAAGAACCTGCTCTATTCTGCCCTGTATTGTTTTGTCTGTATTTCCTAGTCTCTGCCACCCTTTGTACCTACTCCCGTCATACTGAACAGTAAGTTTATAATTTTTCATTTTCGCAAAACTCCATAAAATAATTTTTGAGACCTATCAAAAAGCCCGTTACGGTTAAATTATACCTTATCGGGCTAATAGTATTCATATAGAGTTTTACATCGTGCTATCAAAGGTTTTTCTTATTTCCTTCAAGAAGTTTTCAGTATTGACTATCTTTTTCTCTGAAACTTCCGAAAGCAGGGCAAGGTCTTTAGTCATAACGCCATTTTCTATTGTCTTTATTGAGGCTACTTCAAGCTTCTGTGCAAACTCAACAAGCTCGTTTATTCCGTCAAGTTCCCCTCTCTTCTTCAGTGCTCCTGTCCATGCAAAGATTGTTGCCATTGAATTGGTAGATGTCTCTTCTCCTTTAAGATGCTTGTAATAATGCCTTGTAACGGTACCATGTGCTGCCTCAAACTCATAGTTCCCCTCTGGAGAAACCAAAACTGATGTCATCATTGCTAGACTTCCAAATGCTGATGCTACCATATCTGACATAACATCTCCATCATAGTTTTTGCATGCCCAGACCATACCGCCTTCAGACCTGACGATACGCGCCACAACATCATCTATAAGAGTATAAAAATACTCTATATTGTTCTTTTCAAATTCATTCTTAAACTCACTGTCATATAATTCCTGAAAAATATCTTTGAATCTGTGGTCATACACTTTAGATATAGTATCCTTAGTAGAAAACCACAAGTCTTTTTTCTGATCAAGTGCATATTTAAAACATGCCCTTGCAAAGCTTCTTATTGATTCATCAATATTGTGCATGCCCTGTATAACACCCGATCCCTTGAAATCATGAATTGTCTGTCTTTCAACCTCACCGTTTTCATAGGTGTAAACCAGTTCTGCTTTTCCGGCACCTTTAACATAATATTCGACATCCTTGTAAACATCTCCATAAGCATGTCTTGCTATTATTATAGGCTTCTTCCAGGCTTTTACGAAAGGCTTTATACTGTCGACAATAATTGGAGCCCGAAAAACCGTACCGTCAAGAATCGCTCTTATTGTTCCGTTAGGGCTTTTCCACATTTGTTTAAGGTTATACTCAGTAACTCTCTGGGCGTTAGGTGTAATTGTCGCACACTTTACACCTACACCGTACTTTTTAATAGCCATAGCTGCGTCTGTTGTGACCTTGTCATCGCTTCTATCTCTTTCTTCAAGCCCAAGATCATAGTATTCAGTATTCAGCTCAATATAAGGCTCTAAAAGGTTCTCCTTTATTAGTTTCCAGATAATTCTCGTCATTTCGTCTCCGTCCATTTCAACCAACGGAGCTTTCATCTTGATCTTACTCATTGTTTATTCTCCTTTTATCATTATTGTATTTTTATATATGTTAACTTTTATCAGACTATCAATACTCTTTATTTTAAGATAAAAACTATCCTTAATCAAGGGTAAAGTACGCAAAGTTGCAAAGTCTTGTATAGCTCTTTACTTTTCAAACAGTACAAACAGAGGACAATAAAAACAAAGCAATAGCAGCAAAAGCAAGACAATATATTACATATCTTCTATAATGCTCTGAATATATTTTCCAAGTATTTGTACAACTGAAATAAAGAGCTGGGCCCTGGCTCACTTGGATATAGTTCTCAAGGTCCATAGAAATAGGTCATATTTTTTGATAAAATATATACTAGGAATGTATTTCATTAACAACTTAATGGGGGGTGTCTTCTCTGTTCTCAAAATTTTACCTTATGCTTCGTAATAAAATAATTCCTAATATACGATATTTTATACTTGTATTGGTTCCCCGGTACTTTAAAACCGTAATTAATTCGAAAGCAAGGCTGATTGCTTTTTCAATTCTTTTTGTCTTATTTTTAATTACAATTTCTCTTTCTTTTTTTATAGATATATTATTAAGTAAGCCCTTTGAAAGCAACAAGCCTTTAGAGATTACATACAACACATTTACCTCCGATGTAGAATCAAACAGAGTATCAGCGATTATAGACTATAGGCTTAGTTCAAAAAAAATTGCCGGAAAATATAAAGACGGAAAATCATTTATAACCGATAATCCTCAATCAGGTGATCTGAAAGAATATCTCCTTGAGCAAGGAGTCAAGTTTAAAGATAAAACTTTATTGCAGAGTATTCCCGACATTATATACAGTATAATGGTCTCCATTCTGCCTCTTTTGCTTCTCATTGTTGCATTTGGTTTCATAATGGGTAATACTGTTAAGAAGCAGTTTTCCAATAACGGTACCAAATTTGACGTTATTAAAAAGTGCACTCTCACTTTTGATAATGTGGCAGGAAATGAAGAAGCCAAGGATAATATGATGGAGCTTGTAGACTTCCTTACCGCTTCTGAGAAGTTTAAAAAATTCAACGTAGTTCCCCCTAAGGGAACAATTCTTTTTGGTCCTCCAGGCACTGGTAAGACACTTCTTGCCAAAGCCCTTGCCGGGACAGCAGGAGTGCCTTTTGTTGCTGTTTCTGGTTCCGACTTCGTTGAAAAATTCGTTGGTGTTGGAGCCTCGAGAATACGTCAACTTTTCCAGTTTGCTCGCAAAGTCAGTCCGTGTATCATCTTTATTGATGAAATTGACGCTTTGGGAAAGCGCAGTTCAAACGATGGTTCAGGTTCAGGTGATGAAAGAGACCGTACTTTAAACCAAATCCTCGTTGAAATTGACGGTTTCTCAGGCAGTGAAGGTATTATCGTAATTGGCGCCACCAACAGACTTGATATGCTAGACCCTGCCCTTATACGCTCTGGAAGGTTTGACAGGCAGATTCAGGTTGCCCTTCCCGATGTGGATGCAAGGTTCTCAATTTTAGGTCTTCATGCGAAAAATAAACCCCTGGATAGCGATGTAGACCTTAAAGAGCTTGCTAAAATGACTGTATACATGTCGGGTGCAGACCTGGCGAATATAATGAACGAAGCTGGTATATATGCAGTAAGAAATCGTCATTCAACCATTACAATGAAGGACTTGGATCTTGCATTGAGCAAGATACAGGCAGGAGAAGAAAAAAGGAATAGAAAGAACATAACCTTAAAAGACAAGGAAATAACAGCATACCATGAAGCCGGACATGCGATAACCGCAAAGCTTCTTTCAGGTATAACTGTATCAAAGGTAACAATAATCCCTACAACAAAAGGAGCTGGCGGATACACCCTTTTCCTTCCTGATGAAAAAATGTTTTCAACTAAAAAGGATCTTCTTAATGATATAGCAATATCTTTAGGCGGTAGGGCTGCTGAAGAAATAATATTTGGGGAAAATGAAGTTACAAATGGAGCAAGTAGCGATTTAAGAAAAGCAACTCAGATTGCCGTTGATATGGTAAAAAACTATGGCATGAGTCAAACTGTAGGTCTTGTAAGTTTCCTTGACACCAACAAGGAGCAGTCCTCCGGTATAAGCCATAGCGTTGTTGAAAAAGAAGTTAGAGACATTATAGAAGAAGTCTACAAAGATACAAAAGAGCTTCTTAAAAACAATGCAGATTGCCTCCGACACATTGCTTCACTGCTTCTTGAAAAAGAAACTATCTACAGAAAGGATGTAGACAATATAATTGAGGCTACTCTCTTTAACAGGGGAAAATAGCTTTCATTGAGGCAAAACCCCCGTACCCTCGGTGGGTACGGGGGTTTATTTATGAAACTCGTACAAACTACTGTCCATGTCCGATATAAAAGGAGAGGGTTTCCCCCTGTAACAAACAACCAACTCATGAAGTGCTCTGGTACATATAGTGTAAAAAAGCTTGCGCTCATTCTCTTTATAATAACTTTGATGACAGGCGTCGTAAATTATTATAGCATCAAATTCCAATCCCTTTGCCAGATATGACGGAACAACTACTGTACCTGTTTTGAACTCATCGTCGCCTCTTGTTATAATATTTATATCTGATTTATCCTCCAAAGAATTATATACGCTTCTGCTTTGTATCTCATTTTTACAAATTATAGCGATTGATTTCATGCCTCTATATTTTAGTTTTGATAAATATTTCAAAACAGTATCTTCTTTATTTTTCTCTTCGGATATTTTTACTACCATAGGTTTTACGCCTCTTCTGTCAATCGTTTCAATGTTTCCTCCTTCAGAAAGTACTGCTTTGGCGAACTCATAAATCTCCCATGTAGACCTGTAGCATTTATTCAAATAAAGAACTTCACTTTTTTTCTCTTTGAATATTTCAAGAACCCTGTCATAATTCCCTATCCCAGTGTACGGATTAATCGACTGATTGTGGTCACCTAGTAATGTTATACTAGCATTTTGAAACAGCTTCTTTATCAGCTCAAAATGAAGCACACTGTAATCTTGAGCTTCATCTATCAGCACATGTTTTATCTGGTGACTGTCAGGAGTCCCTTCTAATGCAAACTTTATAATAAGAAATGCTGGAAGATCCTCAAAAGAAAGAACCCTTCTTTCCAACATTCCAAGAGTACCAATCCTTATCCCTTCATGTTCTTTAGGAAGTTCCATACCGTAAGATAATTCATTTATGAGATCCCTATCTTCATAAAGCCTTAAATATGCTTTATAAGTATTAATTGTACACATTTCATGAACCTGTTCCCTAATTATCTTAAATTCCTTGGCTGTCATTACTCTGCTTGCTGCTTCCACTTCTCCCTTAAAATCCCCTGATTCTTCAATTTCGTCCTGTACTTCCTTGTTTCTTTTCTTTCTTTCAGGTTCTAAAATCATGAGAATTCTGTCTTCTATCCTTGAAAGCCTTTTTGATATCGGCAAGCTTTTATAGTCACTATGAAAAAGCTCCCATATCTCTTCTTTTGAGATAATGATGTTTCCATTAAACTTTATGTCATAAAATTTCATTCCATTATGCTCGATATAATCAAGATACCTTTTAATAAGGCTAAGATAGCTTCTAGAAGATTTATATTCCATTGCCTTAACCCTCACTGCTAAACTTTCTGTGTCGGATAGAGAAAGAACATATTCCATCTGGTCGTTAAAGTCTTCAAGCTTGAAATAAGGCTCAATAAACTGCTTTGTATAGTTGGTAAAAGTTGTCTGCTTCATATTCTCCTCGCCTAGTTCAGGAAGAACATTTGATATATAATCGTTAAATACCTGATTCGGAGAAAAAATAATAATATTGCTTGAATTTATTTTGCTGTCACGGTACTTATACAGCAAATATGCAACTCTATGGAGAGCAACGGAGGTTTTTCCGCTACCGGCAGGACCTTGGACAATCAGAATGTCATTGTCTTCATCTCTGATGATCCTGTTTTGCTCCTTCTGGATTGTTGTTACTATATTTCTCATTTTATCATCTGTATTTTTACTGAGAATTTTCTGCAGTATATCATCGTCAATCTTGACACTGCTGTCAAACATATATTCAATCTCATGACCGGAGATTTTATATTGCCTCTTGAGATAAATTTCTCCTTCAATCACTCCTTCAGGAGATTTATATCCTGCCCTTCCAATTTCATAATCATAAAAAATTCCTGAAATGGGAGCTCTCCAGTCATATATGTATATTTGTCTGGTGTCATTATTGATAAGAGATGAAATACCTATATAAATCTTTTCAATACTGTCGGATTGATCCTCCTTGAAATCTACCCTAGCAAAATAAGGGGAGACTTTGATCTTCTCCAGCTTTTCCATTAATTTATTGTAAAACTGGTATTTCTCCCACTCACGTTTTATTCTGTCAAGATACTGCTGTATGTCAACCACTTCTTCAAACTTTGTAGCAGCTCCCGGTGCTTCTTCCCACATTGACTTTCTAGCCGAGATAATTTGCTCCCTGTTAGACTTTATTTCATTCTTTTTCCTGTCCAACTCAGACAATATTATGTCATGAATCTTTTTAAGCCTTTCAACCTCATAATCCCAATCTTTTTCACTTATTGACAAAACATCTCCTCCAGAGGTCTACGAGCAAGTCGGGGACGGTTCTCAACTTGCTTCGTTGTCATTATTTGGGTTAGAAAGTTCCATACTCTCTATGCCCTGCTCATCGTCTCAATCTGTATCCTGCTCCCCAAACCGTCTCTATATATTGAGGATCGGATGGCTCCGATTCAATTTTCTCCCGTATTCTTGCAATATGAACCGTAACAGTAGCAGTATCCCCTATTGAATCAAATCCCCAGATTTTATCCAATAACTCATCTCTCCCATAAACCCTGTCGGGATTCTGGGCAAGAAATGAAAGCAGTTCAAACTCCTTCTGAGTCATATTAATCTCCTTGCCGTTTTTATATACACGCCTAGAATCCTTTTGTATTTCAAGGCCACGAATAGTCAAAACATTACTACTGTTATACCCAAACTTGGTTTTAAATCTATCGTACTTTGCAATATGGGCATTAACCCTCGCAACCAATTCTCCCGGACTGAAGGGTTTTGTTATATAGTCATCGGCGCCAAGCCTTAACCCCCGTATTTTATCCATTTCTTCCTTTTTAGCCGAAACGATAAAAACAGGTATTTCTTTTTCATCCCGTATATTCTTCAATATCTCAAACCCATCCATACCAGGCAGCATAACATCAAGTATAATAAGGTCATATTCTCCTCCCCTTATGGTTTTAAGCCCTTCCATACCATCGCTGCAAATTACTACCACAAAACCGTTAATTTCAAGGTAATCCCTTAAAAGCTCGGCTATGCTCGGATCATCTTCAACTATAAGTATTCTTCTCATTTCCCACCTCCATGTATACACCTTCTAAGCGATATTATAATACTGGTACTCTCTCCCTTAGCACTTATTGCCCATATTTTACCTTCAAGCCCTTCTATTATCTGTTTTGCAATTGCAAGCCCGAGTCCACTGCCTTTCATTGTAGCTCTAGCAGTATCTGCACGGTAGAACCTGTCAAATATATTGGACAGATCCTTTTCATCAATGCCAGCACCATTATCGCGTATCTCAGTAATTATACTTGGGTTTGTCTCTCTTAGTATTATATCAATTTTACCATCATCCCTGCACATATATTTTCTTGAATTTTCTATTATGTTCAAAACAACCCTCCTGAGCTTTTCCCGGTCAACCATTACGATACTTTCAGTCCGAGTCTCATTATGGAGTTCTATCCCTATATTTGACTTTTCAAGCTCTGCTTCAATTTCATCTATACAATACTTGAAAAATTCTAACAGGTCTGTTTTTTCAAGCTCAAACGGAACCTGATTCAGGTCAAGCTTCGAGTACAAAAAAAGATCATCTATCATTCTGTCTATATGTGTCGTCTTTACATATACAGTCCTAAGATATTTTTCCACTTTCTCAGGTGTATTGGCAACCCCATCAAGAATTCCTTCAACATATCCCCTTATAGATGTTATTGGCGTCTTCAAGTCATGGGATATACTGGACAAAAGCATTTTCCTGCTTGCATCATACTTCATGTGTCTATGCTCGCCCTCTACAAGTTTCAGTCTCATCTGCTCAAAAGCACGGCATAGCTGTTTTATCTCAGCATCCCCATCTTCAATAACCACAAATTCAAGGCTTCCCTCGCTTATTTTATCTGCAGCTTCCTGGAGCTTTCCCAAGGGTTTTAATATTCTTTTTGAAAAACCCAATATTATATATATATTAGTAAGTAAAAACGATATAATAAAGACCGCAAGTATAATAAATATAAGTCTTTCAACCGTCAGCCATTCTCCTCCATTCATATTTGCAAGTATAACATTTCCCTTTTTCCCGTCTCGAAACACTACAGGCACAGCTCGCACAATCCCCGTACCTGCATCAAGCTCAACTACATTGCTAAAAAACCCTTCGTTGCCCTTTTTAAGGCACTTCTCCACATCTATAATACTAAATGCTATTGTTGAAAATACTTGCTTATGACCTTTTAAAACCACAATATCCGCATCTGCATTTTCCAGTTTTGAAGAAATAAAATTTTGAAACTCATTCTCAAAAATCACATCCGGTGTATTTACAAGCTGACTTGCATCATTCTTGAAAAACTGATACTGAACTTCTGCCAGCTTTTTAAATTTACCATAACTCATATCCATATTAAATAGCCTTGATGCAATAAATACAACAAGAAAAAATGCTGCAAATGTCAACAAAACAGGAATAACAACAATTGCAACATTGGAAAACATCAAGCGTTTTTTTAAATCCATATCCTCACCTTTTACAAATCTTTTTTATCAAACAAATAATATCCTGCTGTAAAAAACATTATAGCATATCCTGTTATTATTAAAAATGTTCTCAATAATTTAAAAATCTGTAATGGCGTTATAGCCCACAAATCGTACCAATCAAGCATGGATGTTATAAAAAAGCTTGAATATTTCGGAAAAGCCACGCCCAATCCCTTGAATATAATAAAAAATAATATTGAGATAAAAAATACCGTTGTTCCGCTTTTAAATATATTTGACAGAAAAACTACAACAAGTGCAATAGCCATTACAGGAAAAAGTGTAACAACATATGACAAAATTATCTGAAGTAGACCTGTTACCGAGGTGTTAACCGAATTAAACAAAAAACCGGTCAGTATTGAAAGAACCATAACAAATAACAGATTTACCAGTACAAAAAAACCTATGGCAGCAATTTTGGCAGAAAACATCTTGAATCTGCTAACTGGTCGAACCATAGTTATTTTCATTGTATTATGGCTGTACTCTCCCGAAAACATATCTATAGCAACAAGTGCAGTAAATAGAGGTAATACTATATTAACAAAAAGCGACAGTACCATTGTTGGAAACACCGTTCCATTAGCTGCCATAATACCGAATCCGTTTCTTATAACAGTCACCGCAAGTTGCCCCATTACTATTACAAGAAGAGCAATGAATACTGCAACAAAGGCTTTCTTTCTTCTGTACATCTTTTCAATTTCGTTTATAAATACAGCCTTAAAAGCTTCCATTTCCGCCTACCTCGCTTACAAAATAATTTTCAAGTGATGAATAGTTTCTAATGATATTGTCGGTTTCGTCAACATTTATAAGCTTACCATCAAATACTATCCCGACCCTGTTGCATGTGAGCTCAACATCATGAATAAGATGGCTTGAAATAAAAAAGGTTGTTTTTTCTGTGTCTGCAAGATGCACGATAAGCTTTCTCATTTCAACCATACCTTGAACATCCAAGCCATTTAAAGGTTCGTCAAGTATAACAATCTCAGGATTTGATAAAATAGCTGAAGCTATTCCCATTCTCTGTTTCATACCGAGAGAAAAGTTTTTCACCTTCTCATTCCTGTATTTGAGAATACCGGTAATCTCGAGCACTTCATCAATTCTCTTGTCATCCACATTATCATAAAATCTTGAAAACAGCTTAAGGTTCTGATATGCGGTAAGATAGGTATAAGACTCAGCTGTCTCAATTATACACCCTACCTTTTCCATTGCCTTTTCAAACTCATACACTATACTGTGTCCGAATATCTTTACATCCCCGCTGCCCGGTTTCATAAGTCCCACCATAATCTTCATTGCCGTTGTCTTCCCGGCACCATTCGGACCAAGAAACCCAAAAACATTTCCTTTATAAATATCAAGATTAATATCAAAAATGCCTCTTTTATTTTTATAAATTTTGCTAAGATTTTTTATTTCTATTACTTTCTCCATTAAAGTTCCTCCAAAAATATTTAGGAATGGTGAAAATATAACTTCCACTACTTTTTTTCGTTTAACGCTTATTTAAAGCCAAATAGCGATACAAAAAAGTGGAAGTAATATTTCACTCATCCCTTAATACGCTGTAATCAGCTTGGCTCATCCCATTTAAAAATGGATTTCGCTTTAGCAGTACAATACAAATTTATATAATCGGCGACACATGTTTTTTTAGCTATCCTTTTGTCTGTAAATGCCGCCGACCTAAAACTTTATTAATATCATTAATCAATTGCTGGTTAACTCAACTTTCCCACAGTATTTATGGGCTCTTTGCCACTAACGTAGCATTGCTCACCGCGGTCAAAAAGTAAACTTTTTGCCCTTAACTTGTAAGCAACCAGAGCCTCAAAATACTATAAGTGGGAAAGTTGAGTTATTAATCTTCAAATACAGGCTTAAAATTATTGTCAGACTCCAGTCCTCCAGGTGAATATATACATAAGCAGATTCCATCCGGATTGAAATATATTGAACCCTTTTCCTTACTGACAGAATCGCCAAGTTCTTCAAACTCTCCTCCCATATACTCAGTTATTTCCAGCTTAAACTCAAATCCCTTTTCATTTCTGTAATCTTTATACTGCTCTTTACACTCCTCATAGTACTTTCCATACACGTATTTGTCTTCAATTGATGTAATCTCAAGATACCTTTCTCCGATTTTTACAAACTTATCATTTTCAACTATTATAGAATCACTTTTCCATTTACCTATATATTTATTAGATATAAGCTTGCCGTCATTTAAGTAATAGCTGTTGTCTATTGTTTTTTCCACAACCTTTTTCCCTGAAAAATCCGGTTTATTTACAACCGTTTGTCCTATGTCCAGAAGCCTCATTGCAGCCTCAACTGTCAAATCATGCTTTTCTCCATCCTTATCATTCCCTGAAACAACAAATGTGGCAAAAAGAGTTTCCATAAGACCATCTTTATTTACACTTGACCTTCCACTTACTTCCTTAATAGATATTTCATCTACCAGATAGGGAATCTGGAACTCATTATTTCTCTTACATTCATTGGTTACAAATTGTTTAAATAAGTAGGAGCATACAGCATTTACAGCTACAGGTATTTTTGCATCGTTTATCGTACCATGGAATTCTTTGCTTCCATCGCTGTTTTCCTCACAAATAACATACTCACTGAGATTCCCGATAATAGCGTCCATTAGCTTCTCAATATCCTTGACCCTCTCATCTTCAAAAGGATTATCCCGTTTAACAGGATTAGGATGTTCTACAGAATAATTCGATACATAATAAGTATCCTCGCTACTACTATATGAAATGTGGCAATTCTTATCAAAATAGTAATTAGTGTTTTGCTTTATTCCCAGGTACTCCTCAACTATAGTTTGTTCGGTTCTTTCTTCAGCCATATCGAATTTACATGCTGCATTTGTCGTCGCAAGTAATTTACTATTATCTTTCATTGAAACCGATAACTCCATAGTGTAGTTGTCAATATCATTACATATGCCAGATGCTGTAAATTTGAAAGTGTCCTTAAGTCTGTCATACCCTGACTTAGAAGCAATATCAGCAAAGGCAGTTGTTACAAATATAGCTGCTCCAAGACAAAAACAAAGGGCAACCATAAGCTTTTTATTTTTTTTCATCTTCTCATTCTCCTTTTATATAAAATAGTTAAAGGAATATTCCTTACACTAAGATTTTATACCTTAAGTATAAATTCCTAATAAATTAAATATAAACAAACTATAAACTTTTCAATAATTAATGATAAACTTGATAAAATTATTGATCAAAACAATTAGAATTTTAAGAGCATATGGATAGCATACCACGATAAGAATAAAATAGAAATAAAATTGAAGTGCGATACAAAATCTTTACCGCATTCAATATAGCTTCAATTATCTTTTTTAAAATTTTCTTTATCATATTCCTATAGATACTCCTTGCCACAGTACAACTAAAAAACAGTCGTCAGTCAAATGGTTTTACCTGCAATCTTTTAAAAAATATATACTTCAATTACCGATACCATGATAAATATTACCGACACTATGGTAAAAATAATATCAGTTTAACAAATAAACTTCTTCCTTTTGAAGCCATATACCTGTCTCCATAAATATTTTTAATCCTCTTGTATATTATATACCTGATTTTGGCTTGTACAAAAAACTTTAATATTATACATTATGTTATATAATGATTATCCTTAAACTTTAACAACTCCTCAATCTTTTACTGTGTGTACCATATTGTATTGTGAGTGGTTAAAAAAACAGTCATACGATAAAATCTTTATATAATGGCTTCCTTTGCCTAAATCAGGAATTATAACCGATTGCATCAATTTGGGATCGGTTATTACAGCATTCAATTGCTCGTTTATCCATACCTCCAGCTTTATAGTATCATCTCCGGTTCTTAAACCCAATTTTAGCGAATTATGCTCATCACTCTTCTTTTCAGTAATTTTTATTCCTGGTCCATCGCTATCCATTGCCTATACACCCTCCCTTTTTAAAAATTTATTAATACCATCAGCTCTCTGTGTCTTTTTTTCAACCTAATGATATATTATATCATTAAGCAAAGAACATAATAATAAAATAATAATACAGGAAACGCCACATACAAACTATAGTATAGAATATTCTCCATACCTCAATTATTACCAACTTTTCTATTGACACTAAAACTGCACTTATTATTATATACTGTTATTTTTGTGTATAGAACAGGGTTTACAATATTATTAGGAGTATAAATACAGAGCTTTAATATAACAACTGATAATTATTTCATTTATCAATTATTAAAATTAAGAAGGCATAACACCTGTATATACATTTAACAACATTATAATACTTTTTAAAATTTAAATAAAGAAAAGAATATTTATTATATTGAGGGTGTTCTATTTGCCTTATTAATTTCACTATATTATGCTTAAAAAGCTTAGGAACATTTCATCCTTTAACCTTCTTTTGAGTATTAAGTGATTTCCCTTCAAGAAATTGTGCAATGATAAAAGCAGACAAGAGAAGAACGAAATCGCTAACGCGATGGCATTTTTATGGTATACTAAAGATAAATTATTATCGTATGGGCAAAAAGATTGAAATTCCATATTCGACACAAATTAAAAAACTCCTTCTTTTTTTAAAAAACTTTTTAGTAATTCCTAATATAGTTCCTAATATTCCGCAATTTCCTTCTTCTGGGCAATCAAAAATTTTGCGCGTGTTGTGAAAAGACTCAACATTCAGCGTTTATCCACTAGTTGAGTCTTTTTTCGCGCAAAACTTCCGATTGACCCTTTAACGAACCGTTCCCCTGTCTGAAAACAACAAAACCCTGTGCAATAAACACAGGGTCTTGATATAAATCTGGCA
>CAYPCH010000013.1:0-28584 GCA_964409165.1 uncultured Oscillospiraceae bacterium
ATCGTTATATAATCATCTCTCGGACAGCCAAACCATAATGATTAATGAAACAAATGCACTAAACACAGCAAGAAAATCGTTTAATAATGCCGATGAGAGCACGCAAATAAATATGACAAAAGGAGCTAATGCGGCAACAAGAATTATTCTAAAATTAGAGCCACAATTAGAGCAACCTTTAAAAAATATTCCTTTCCAGATGAATTTAAATTCTATTATGCGGATTTAAGTAATGCCTATAAAATGATAGGAAATGCAGTGCCTGTTGAGTTTGCATGTCATATAGCAAAGCTGTAAAGAAATCTTTTGAGAGCGTAGAAAATCATTATGTACACTATATCCAATGGAAGGATGTTTTATTGCATTGGTGGTTGTGGGTGCAAAGGAACAAAATGAGGTGGAAATGGCATTAGCCCCCCTGTTTATCTTTTTACACAAATTTAGGATACTACAAGTGGCGGGCTTTTGCACTATCTAAAGGCAAATCTGCGGATAACTTTTTAAAATTCCGGATAAGTTTAAAAATAAGCTTAAAAAATGGGCAAACTCAAAGGATTCTTGGTTTATTGTCGCTTATATGGTATTATTATTACAATAAAATTAAGCCCATAAAGGAGGAAAATACCAAAATGGAAGAGAAAAGACAGCCTGAATCTATAGATGTCGACTTTGATTTGCTTGTTAAAAAAGTAAAGCAGATGAGCGAAAGAGAAGGACAAATTTTACTTTGGACGGAAGTGTTTAAACTCTCAAAGTGGCATTTTATTACAAAATATCAAAAAGACTCAAATGATATAAGACCCTTTATTGGTGAAGTGGATGGCAAGAGCTGGTTCTATGTCTTTACAGACAGTAGGCATGCAAGCGAATTTGCCCAAATTCAAGGTTTTGTTGTTGAAAATGGTGTGGCAAACACAATTGCAATGAAACCACTAGATGCAACAGAGTGGATAAATAAGCATCTGGAATTAGGAGTTTTTGGAGTAAGATTCAATGAAGGCGAGCATGGTTGGTTTGCGCCAATCACAAATTTATTGCCAATGTATCAATATTTGAAAGACTTGAAGACAATTTGAATATAGAAGAATCTAGTGCATGATACAAAGACCTAGGAGGTAGAAATATGACAATCGAAATAGTTGTATCAGATAATGCACCGGCTGCCATAGGTCCATATTCGCAGGCTGTAAAAACTGGGAACATGCTTTTTACATCGGGACAGATACCAATAAACCCAGAAACCGGCGAGTTGGTTTCAGGAAGTGTGGAGGAACAGGCAAGGCAGGTGCTGAAGAACTTGAAGTCGGTTTTGAATGCAGCAGGAACAGGACTTGAAAATGTTGTGAAGACAACGGTATTTATCAAAGATATGAATGATTTTGCTACTGTTAATAAAGTATACAACGAATATTTCAAGGCTCCGTATCCTGCAAGATCCTGTGTGGAAGTTGCCAGGTTGCCTAAGGATGCATCCGTAGAGATAGAGGCGATTGCTATAATATCGTAACGCATGGAAACATATGAAATTGCTGTAAAAGTATATTTTTAATATCATGAAAGACTGCAAATTGGCAATGCTAAAAAGCACTGGGACAAGCATAATAACAATTTGAAGGGTGATTAAATATGAATCCATTAAAACATTTAATTATTGGGAATGGGGCTGCTGGCATATCCGCTGCGGAAAAACTAAGACAACTTGATTATAATTGTGAAATTACAATAATAAGCATTGAGGACACCCCTGTTTATACTAAATTCCTGTTGCCAGATTATATTGGGGACAAAGTAAAAAAAGGACGGTTGATACTGAGGGACTTCAATTATTACAGCGATAATAGGATTGAGCTTATACTGAAAGGAAAAGTTGCGAGTATAGATGTAAAGAGTAAAAAGGTATATTTACAGGACGGCAGGGTAAAGGAATTTGACAAATTACTGGTCGCGGTTGGTGGAAGTCCCATAATTCCGAGGATTGAAGGGCTAGAAAGAGTTGATTATCATACAATAAATTCTATAGAAGACGCTGACAATATAAAGAGCAGGGTTGTTGAAGGTCAGAAAGCCGTTGTGGTTGGAGCAGGACTTACCGGGATTGAGGTAGCCTTTGCATTAAAAAGACTGGGTATGAAGGTTACTTTGGTTGAAAGGGAACAGAGGCTACTTGCACAGCAACTTGATGGTAAATCGGCTGAATTTCTTGTTGAACAGATGCGTAATGAAGGAGTAGAGCTTCTGTTTGAAAAGAATGTTCGGCGTGCAGAGGGAAAAGATAAAAAGCATATTGAGTTTTCTGACGGAGAAAAACTGGAATTCGACATGCTTTTCATTACAATAGGAACAAGACCGAATCTGAAGGTTATAAGCGGTACTGGGATCAAAACCGGCAGAGGCATACTGGTTAATGAGTACATGGAGACATCAGGAAAGGATATTTATGCAGCAGGTGATGTAGCGGAAACAGTCAACGTGAATTCGGAAGGATATGTTTCGAGTTATATCTGGATGAATGCTTTAGCACAGGGAAAATGTGCAGCGTTCAATATGGCAGGACAACCACAGACTTTTTCATACGATGTAGCAAATAATAATGTTGTGAGGCTTCGTGATATACCTTTTGTATCAATGGGAATGATTAATCCCGATGAAAAGGAATATGAAAGTCTGATTTATAGTGATGTGAAATCATATGTATATAAAAAAATTGTTATAAAGGATAATAAAGTTGTTGGAATGATCTTTTTGGGGGACACCGCATCAGCCAATATAGTGGGTGATTTGGCACGGAAAGCTTCCGATATATCGAATATAAGGAGCATAATTCTGGAGAAGGATTTTCCAGCGAAATACAGAGAACTCAAATAAATTCTTTGCTACATGGAGGTGTTAATAAGAAATAAAGGGAAGTGATGGATGATTAAACAAAAAGAAGTATACAGTTTATAAAAACGTTGCAAATTTCTGCTACATAGTGTAATATTATGTGGTATTATAATTAGTAGATATATTGAAGTGTGATTTAAATTCTTTATAGCATTCAATATACATAGTTTTTTGAATATTTGCAATGTTTTTTTGCTGTCTTAATTTGCCATATGCAGTGTTTAATAGTGATTAATTTAGTGTTTTTATAGCAATAATGTTGGTTCTTCCGCGTAATAGGCTTGGATTTGTATTATTTACATATAATTCATGTTTACCAAAATAACATTTAGGGGAGATGTAACAATGAAGAAAAGAGTCATGTTGAAGGTGAAATTACTCAGAATATCTATTGCCCTTATTGCACTATTTACAGCTACTGTCTTTTTTGTCACGGACGTCAAGGTTAATAATTTAGTGGATAAAGGCATATCGGCAAAGTTGGATTGCATTTCAAACCTGGGAATTGACATCATCGAAAGTAAGTATGGTAATGAGTGGAATGTGAGGGATGGCAAGCTGTTTATAGGAGAGAACCAAGTAACAGATAATATTAAAGTTGTAGATGAGATAAAAGAAAAAACCGGTTCCCTTGCAGCTATATTTATTGGCGATGAAATAGCAGTGACAAGCGTATTGGATAAAAACGGTAGAAGAGCTGTGGGAACCAAGGTATCAGACGAAGTGGCTGAAAAAGTTTTGAAAGAAGGTGTTGCTTATGAAGGGACAGCAGATGTTATTGATCAAAAATATGCAGTAAAATATGTTCCTATAAAAAGCAATGCCGGAAAAGTGATTGGAATATGGTTTGTAGGTATGCCAAAAAGTTATGTTAGTGGTCAGATATTTGCGATGAGGGTATCAATTATTGTTATTTGCATATTATGTGGTATGGTAGGTATTGCGTTGTTGATGCTTTATGCAAAAAAGTTTCTAAGTGGTATAGATACGCTAAAGGTTTCGTTCCTTGAATCCGGTTCAAATACCAATAGAACGCAAAACAGGGTTTTAAAAATGTCATTGTTTCTCATAGGTACATTTCTTATGATTTGGGTGCCTGTACAGGGCTTCACGGTCGGTAATGTTGTTAAGAATCTTGAAGATAATAATATAGCAGACAGGTTGAATATTAGTTCGGAATTTGGATATATGCTAGTTGATGAGCAGTATAAAGGGGATTGGTCAATTCAAGATAAAAAGCTGTATAAAGGTGAAAATTCTCTGAATGATAGTTTTATGCTGGTAGATAGAGTCAGTTCCAATACAGAATCTGTTTTAGCTATTTTTAGGGGTGATACAATAGTTGCAACAAATGTTTTAAAGACTGATGGGACAAGAATTATAGGAAATAAAGCATCTAGTGAAGTTGTAGAGACTGTTTTGAAACAGGGCAGGACATATACTGGGGAAGCTACTGTTGCTGATCAAAATTGCATTGCAACATATGCACCACTAAAGGATAGCGGTGGTAAAACAATTGGCATGTGGGCTGTAGGAATTGAAAAGAAATCCTCCCTTAAGCAGATAGCCAATTTGAGAAAAGCCATATCGCAAATTAGTATATTGGCTATTGTAATAGCATTTGTGGCGTTTTTATTCTTGTCTATAAAGATGACAACAGATATAAAGAATTTTAACGTCAGTTTGCACACAAATGTGAATTGAATTTTTACATGTTCATTCATTTCTATATTAATCACGAAAATGAATCTACATTAAAGTGCGATGTAAAATTTTTATCGCACTCAATAAAAAACAACAATGGAATAAGTTATAAGCTCAACTTTCCCACTTATAGTATTTTGAGACTCTGGTTGCTCACAAGTTAAGGTCAAAAAGTTTACTTTTTGACCGCGGTGAGCAATGCTACGTTAGTGGCAAAGGGTCCATAAATACTGTGGGAAAGTTGAGTTATAAGCTACAAACAGCGAAAAAGCCGATGAGTGATATGTTAAGGACACATTGGCTTTCTTAATTCTTTTTTTGAGTTGAAACAAGCAAGGTTGGTGAAATAGAGAATTAAATTGCATTGACAAGAACAGACTAAAATGATAGTCTATAAACAGACTAGGTACGTAGTCTAAATGCTTAAATGCTTAAATGCTTAAATGAAAGGTTGATGCTGTAATGGATAAGAATACTCCGAAAATTACAGATGCAGAGTGGAAGGTTATGGAGGTTGTTTGGGGCAATTCCCCAATAACGGCACGTAAAATTGTAGATATGATGAAAGAAAGGGAAGACTGGAACAAGAACACCACCTACACAGTGCTTACCCGCCTGGTTCAGAAGAATGTTGTTTCAAGAGAAGAACCGTCTTTTATATGCCGACCTTTGATAACAAAGGATGAGGTGCGTTTATCAGAGACGCGATCTTTTCTTGGGAAGGTATATGATGGATCGGTTAAAATGCTTGTTACAGGTTTCTTGAGCAGGGAGAAGCTTTCGGAGGAAGATATCCGGGAGATTAAGAAACTAATAGATTCGGCGGAGAACAAGAAGTAAAACGAAGGGGGGAAAGCATGATGGTTGCTTTAGCCGGTACTATATTCAGATTATCTCTTATGGGAAGTGTTGCAGCAGTTTTCATAATGCTTGTCAAACTCGCTGTAAGAGACAAGTTTTCAGCCAAGTGGCATTATATGATATGGTTTTTGCTTGTTTTAAGACTTATCTTACCTTTTTCAGTTCCTTCTTCTTTGAGCATTTATAATATTTTGCCTGATAAAACTTACATGACAGACCAGACGTCAGGACAGAAACCTGAAGAATATCAGAGTGATGTTAATAATACAGGACACTTACAGCAAGTACAGCATAAGGACGTGGAAGTACCATATGTCCCACAGGGAGAAAAATTAAAAGAGCTGGATACAGTGGAATATAGCGGATCGAATAAGGGAGCATATGAAAAAGAAGCTGTGAATTGGTGGCATGTAGCTTCTGTAATTTGGCTTTCGGGGATGTTGTTATTTCTGGCTTTTTTTCTGGCTTCATATATACACATACATAGAAGGCTTTCGCTTATTGACCTCTGCACAGACCCAAATATGCTTAGACTTATAGACTGGTGCAGAAAGGAAGCAGGGGTTAAAAAGGTTGTTAAGGTATACTATAATGATAGATTTGATACGCCCTGTGTATTTGGATTGTTCAGACCCTCTATTATACTTCCTGTAGGTTTATTTTATAGACTTGATGAGACAACAAGAAAACACGTAGTTCTGCATGAAATGATGCATATAAAGCGGAAGGATTATTTTGTCAATATAGTTATTCTTGTACTTCAGTCCATGCATTGGTTCAATCCAGTATTGTGGTATGCTTTTCTTAAAATGAGAAAAGACTGTGAAACCGCCTGTGACGAAAGAGTGCTTGAAAGGCTTGAGAGAGAAGAGCACCGAGGATATGCACTATCTCTCCTTTCAATGGCAGGAGTACAGAATAAAGTGTCATTTTACAATACGGTTCTTGCCTTCGGGGAATCAAATATTAAAGGGAGAGTTTGCAGCATTATGAGTTTCAAGAAGCTGTCCGGTCGGGCAATTATTATTGCTGGTGTGGTTTTAACACTAATCTCTGTTATGCTTCTGACAAATGCGGTAAAAAGTGAACGAGAGCTTCTGACTATGGATTTTAAACGGGTTGCGAGTGCCGAAATAAGCTTAAAAACTTCTGGTGAGGATACTCTTATATCATTAAGTGCAACAGAGCATGGGGATAACATTAAAGAGCTATATTCTTCTGTTCTCACAGATACTGAGAATGTAAAGAGCTTTATGAATCCGAAAGAGATGTATAGTCAAAACAGTGAACCGGTTTTCAGCATTGTATTTAATTATGATAATGGGGAAAGCGAAAAAATCTTATCCACCGAATCAGGGATGTTTATTTTTAGATTTATTGATTCAAAGGGAAGCTGGGTTGGAGGATCTAATGACAAGCTGCTTCCTATAATAAATAAAATTTCATATGATGATGATGAAAACACTACACTATCTGATAATACAGATTTATCCGAATCGGCTGAAGAAAAGCGTATAGGTGAAACGGTGGAAAGTCTGCTGAAAACTATAATGGAGACGGGACCTATGTCTTCATCAAATCCTTATGACTATGTCAAGGACAGTAAGGTGTTTGAAGAACTTGTTGCAATGGGAGACCCGGCTATGGAGTATATGCTCGATGAATTTTCCAAAAGCAATGCCAATACATTAAAGGAACATATTATGGCAATGGCATGCCAGAAAATATTGGGGCAATGGGATGATAAGCTTCCACTTTCAATAAGCGGACGGGAGTGGTATTATAAAATTGGTGCATTTATAAAGTACGGTAGCAATCAGGTGTATGACCTTGATGAGCACAAGAAGGAAGGTTATTCGGGGCAAATTGACAGAACGGATTTGGAACAGGTGATTTCTCAATTTATTCATGAAAAAAACAAAGGCTCTTATAATGCGGAAAAATCCATAGAAGCTCACAAAACCTATGGTACAGAAGAGAAGGACGGTTTGGTTTATGCCTATATGCATGTAGTTTTTTCACGGTTCGCTTTTGAAAACGGCTACTTTACAACTGTCTCAGAAATGGCATCTCCTGTGGTTATTACACTGCAAAAGTCACCTTCCGGTGAGTATACGCCTATAGAATATAAAAGGACTTCAGACGGTAAGGGATATTATCCTTCAATTAACGAAATGTTTCCGGAACACCTGGTTTACAGAGTTATAAATGAAGATAACTCTGAACTCAGGGATATCAAGATTGAGAAAGCAAGGCAATATCTTGAGTCCATAGGAAGGAAAGATGCTCCCATAGTGTTGGAAGAATCAACAAGCAGGTTTTCGGATGATGAAGAAAAGCGTAAAGCCCTATATATGGTTAATCTTATGAGAAAGGATTTTCCCGATTGGGAAGGGAGCCGTGAGATACTTGTTAATGTGGGAGGAAAACCACCCGGCTTGGCTGTAAGAGTGTTGCTGGAAACCACAGCCGAAAAAATTAATAAGGATGTGTATGTTGTTAAACTGACAAAGGTGTGGGACATTGAAATAGGCGGGAAACAGCCTGTAAGCACATGGACATACAAGGTGTCAGGAGATAAGGTGGAGCTGATTGGATACGAGGATAACGATGACATGGTGGAAATAATCAAATGAGGAGAAAATTATGAGAAATTTCAGGATTGGTATTATAATTGCTCTATGTCTGTTAATGGTAACTGTAGTTGTATATAAGGTGGGTGAGTACATGGATTTGAATAAGGCAGGTCAAACGGCCAATACAATGCCACCCCGAAACTCTGAAAAAGAGCCTGAAGCAGAGGATGACAGGTCTATAGGGAAAAATACTGAAGAAGAACAGGAAACAGTTGATAATCAAGAAAATAAACCTGAAAATAAGATAAATATAAATATTGATGCAGACGTTTTAGAGGAGAGATTTTCGTTGCCGGAGGGTTTTGAGAAAATACCGGCAGAGGAAGGGTCTTTTGCGGCATATTTAAGAGGCTTGCCCCTAAAACCCCATGGTTCTCCTGTAAAGTATTATGACGGTACAATAAAGCAAAGGAATGCTCATGAAGCTGTCATTGATATTGATGTAGGAGACCGGGATCTTCAGCAGTGTGCTGATGCTGTAATGCGCCTTTGGGCAGAATACTTGTACGGTAAAGGCCTTTATGATAAAATTCATTTTAATTTTACCAATGGGTTCAATGCGGATTATTCAATCTGGAGGAAGGGTAACAGAATTGTCGTGGAGGGCAACAATTCATATTGGGTAAAAAGAAACGGTCAGTCGGAAGATTATAAGAGCTTCAGACAGTATATGGATATGGTTTTTGCCTATGCAGGAACTGTTTCGCTTTCACAGGAATTGAAGAGTGTTGAGGTTGAAGATATGCAAATAGGCGATATTTTTATGAAAGGTCCTCTACCGGGACACTGTGTAATTGTAGTTGACATGGCTCAAAACGGACAAACCGGGGAAAGACTTTTTATGTTGGCTCAAAGTTATATGCCAGCCCAAGACATACACATATTGAAGAATGAGGAAGATACATTGACAAGCCCTTGGTACAGTATTGACTTTGGTGAAACCTTGAAAACCCCTCAGTGGAGCTTTTCAAGGAACCAGCTAATGAGATTCGAGTAAAGGGTAAGAGGCATAGGGACAGGCATGTTGTCCCGTCTTCTAATTTTGGTGTTTTTAGTATTCTCAAATATATAATTTTTGAAAAAAAGGAGTCGGCGTGATTACAACAATAGTTTTAAATCCGGCTATTGACAAGATATATTTTGTTGATAATTTTGAAGCAGGCGAATTGTATAGGATAAAAGATACTTTTATATCCGCTGGAGGAAAGGGAATTAATGTAGCAAGGGTTGCACGTGCTTTAGGTGAAAATGTATCATGCGTGGGGTTTAAGGCTGGAAGAACGGGCTTATGGCTTGAAGACCAGATTAGAAAACTGGGTGTTGATACACACTTTATCGAAGTGGAAGGCGAATCAAGGACAAACAATAACATTATTGACAGAGCAAGAAGGCGAGAAACTGAGCTTTTAGAGGTGGGACCTTATATACCACCGGAAGACTTGAAAAAATTCATGAAATTGTATGAAGAGCTACTTGATGAAACGGATGTTGTTGTTTGTTCAGGAGGACTTCCGCAGGGAGTAGCAACGGATATATATGGAACAATGATAGGTATGGCAAAATCCTGTAATGTAAGAGTACTGTTGGATGCAAGCGGCGAAATCCTCATGCGGGGAATGAAAACAAAGCCTTACATGATAAAACCGAATTTAAGAGAGTTGAACATACTTTTCAATAAGAAACTATATGATATTGGTGATATTGCAAGGGCGTGCAAAGATATTACTTATTCTGGTATAGAGGTTGTAATAGCTTCATTAGGGGATAGGGGAGCTGTTATGGTTACAAAGGATAAAAGTTTATGGGCCAGAGTGCCTCAGATAAATGAGATAAATCCCATAGGCTCCGGGGATTCAATGGTTGCGGGATTTGCTTCAGGACTTTTAAGTAAATGCTCTTTGGAAGAAGCGTTTATTCTTGCATCAGCCTGTGGTGTAAACAATGCACAGCATCATGGGATAGGGGTTGTAGATAGAACTGAAGCAGATTTACTTGTAAAAAGCATACAATTGGAAAGGATACCTGTGTAGCTGTTTAGAACTTTTACAATTTTACCTTAACTTTGCTCTAACTTTACTTTACTTTAACTTTAACTTTAACTTTAACCTTAACCTTAACCTTAACCTTAACCTTAACCTTAACCTTAACCTTAACCTTAACTTTAATACTTATGTTAACAGATTCTTTTGTGCTGAAATTTTTAGTTGTCGTATATTTTTCCAGTGCTTGACAGTATTAATAGAATATGAGCAAATAATTGATTTACAGAGCTGGTTTTGTTACAATTAAAATATATATACTTATACATATTAATCACGAAAATGATTTTACATTGAAAAAATAATTTTTGTGATGTTGTATTAAGTAAATTGGAGTGCGATGTAAAATCTTTATCGCATTCAATCTAACTTACTTAATTATTAAGTTATATTTAAGAGGGAGGAAAAAGTATGAACGTGTTGAAAAAATTTAAGAAAAGCATTGCCATTGGAGTGGCTATTTCTTGTCTGGTTTTCACAATTATAAGTGTTAATGCCGGACTAGCCAGAAATAGTCAAAAGTTTCTTGGGCAGATTATTGCATCGAGAGTTCCTGCAAATTTTTCTAATTACTGGAATCAGGTTACACCAGAGAATGCAACCAAATGGGGTTCGGTTGAGTCAACTCGTGACAGCATGAACTGGGGTCAAGCTGATGAGGCATATAATTATGCCAAAGACAACGGTTACAAGTTTAGGTTTCATACACTTGTATGGGGAAGTCAAGAGCCGAATTGGGTAAAAGAACTTCCAGCTACTCAACAAAAGGCGCAAGTAGAAGAATGGATTGCGGCTGCCGGTGTGAGATACAAGGATGCTGAATTTGTAGACGTTGTAAATGAACCTTTGCATGCACCGCCTTCTTTTAAGAATGCTATTGGAGGAGACGGTTCTACAGGCTGGGATTGGGTTGTATGGTCCTTCGAGCAAGCAAGAAAAGCTTTTCCAAATTCCGAATTACATATAAATGACTATGGAATAATAAGTGATCCTAACGCAGCATCTCAATATGTAAGAATTATAAATATATTAAAGGATAAAGGATTGGTAGACGGGATAGGAATACAGTGTCACCAGTTTAATATGGATAATGTCAGCACAAGTACAATGAAGAGTGTATTGAATACATTGGCAGCAACAGGATTGCCTATATATGTGACTGAGCTTGACATGACAGGTGATGACAATACGCAGCTTCAAAGATATAAGGAAAAATTCCCGGTGTTATGGGAGCATTCAGCTGTCAAAGGTATAACTGTATGGGGATGGTTGGAAGGACAAACATGGAAAGATAATACTCACTTAGTTACTTCAGCAGGCAAGGAACGTCCTGCCCTTCAGTGGTTGAAAGAATATTTGGGAGGACCTGTAGTTACCTTTACACCTCAGCCAACTTCAACACCGAGACCTATAGGACCAAGAAGCGCTTATTCCAAATTGGAAGCTGAGGAATTTAACAGCATGAACTCTGCATCCATTGAGGAGATAGAAGCTCCTGAAGGTGGAATCGGTATTGGCTATATTGAAAAAGGAAACTATATGGTATATAACGATATAGACTTTGGAACAGGAGCAACTTCATTCACGGCGTTTCTTGCTTGTAAAGCTGATACAACTACCAATATTGAAATAAGAGTAAACGGTGAATCGGGCACACTTCTAGGAACAATGGCAGTTAATAACACAGGAGAATGGAGTGCTTTCCGTGAGCAGACCGTTAATATCAACCGTATTACAGGACAAAATGATCTGTACCTTAAGTTTACAGGTCCTGTGAATATTGACTGGTTTACATTTGCGGGAGGAACCAGTACGCTTCCTACGCCTACACCGACACAACGCCCAACTGGAACTTTAGGTGATTTGAATAATGATGGATTCGTTGATTCTACAGATTATGCGTTATTAAAAAGGCATATACTCGGTACTGCTACGCTTACCGGAACTGCTCTATCGAATGCTGATGTGAACAAGGACGGAAATGCAGACTCTACCGACTATGCATTAATCAAAAGGTATATACTTGGAACTATCAATTCATTCTGATAGAACCATCATAGTAAAAAGTTTCAATTAACTTAAAAAAGGGAGCGGCAGACTATTGCCGTTCCCTTTTTAGAGCCATTTCCTGAAAGGAAATCCGGCAAAAAGCTTTGGGACTTACATCTCGAAGCTTTTTGTTTGCTCTACGCTTCTTGTCTTTTAATCAATACTATGCTATTATTAATGCAAACTTAATATATATATACAGGGGTGCTGGCATTGCCGGCTGAGAGTTGGATATTTCCACAACCCTTAACCTGATCTGGATAATGCCAGCGTAGGGAGTGAGTAAACAATATGTTACCGCCTATGTTGGGCGGTTTTGTTAATGTTAAGGAAATTATGGTTGTTTTATTTTTCTTGACGTGCAGTATTTTTGAAAGGAGGATTTGAAATGGCAACTGTCAATGTTTCGTTGCAGGTTATTCCGAATGTACCCGAAGATAGGATTTATTCGGTTGTAGACAAGGTTATTAAACTCATACATGAAAGCGGAGTCAAATATGAAGTAGGTCCAATGGAAACTACAATGGAGGGGGAGCTTGACACTCTTCTGGGCATTGTGAAAAAGGCTCAGGAAATCTGTGTTTCAGAAGGTGCAAGAAGGGTCGTATCGGTAGTTAAGATTGACTATAAAGAGGAAGGCGTGACCATGGATGAAAAGATTTCAAAATACAGGTAATCCAGTTTATCCATCCATAGCCTTTATTGCTTTTATTCTACTCTGGGAGTTGGTTGTAAAAACTAACAATATAAAGGAATACATATTGCCTTCGCCTTCAGCTGTTCTCAATGAATTTATTAATTCACGAGAGCTCCTGATGTATCATTCTGTGACAACAGTAACGGAAACCTTTATGGGATTTATTTATGGGATAATACTGGCAGTCTTGCTCTCTGTAGTTATGAGCAATGTAAGACTTATTCGGAATATTTTTTATCCTTTTATGTTTCTTTCGCAAACTTTGCCCATAGTTGTAATTGCTCCCTTGATTACAATATGGTTTGGAATAGGAATTGTGTCAAAGTTAATAATATGTATTCTGGTAGTATTTTTTCCAGTAGCATTGAATCTTACCGAAGGACTGGATTCTTATGACAGAGACCTTGAGGAACTATTAAAATGCATGAATGCAGGGAAATTGCAGATATTTATGAAATTAAAACTTCCTTCGGCTCTGGTTCACTTCTTTTCAGGACTTAAGATAGCCGCAGCCTATGCTGTAATGGGTGCGATTATGTCCGAATGGACGGGAGCTGAAAGAGGACTTGGCATTTTCCTTACGCGGTCTATGAAGTCTTTCAGGACGGCTGCAATGTTTGCCGATATAGCCCTGATTTCCGCCTTCAGCGTTTTACTTTTTATACTTATACTTTTTATTGAAAAGAAAACAATCAAATGGAATTTGAAAGGATGAGTAGCATGAAAAAGAATTTATTAGCACTATTTTTATGTACAATATTGGTATTTGCTTCTGCTATGGGCTGTAGCACAAAAAACGGAATTTCAACTCCAGAGGATGAAATCCCCTCAGCTATGGGTGACAAAAAACTTACCAAAGTCAATTTCGTTCTTGACTGGGTTCCGAATACAAATCACACCGGAATCTATGTTGCAAAAGACAAGGGCTTTTTTGAGGAGGAGGGGCTTGATGTTACTATTATTCAACCTGGCGAATCTTCAGCAGATCAACTTGTAGCGGCAAATACAGCACAGTTCGGAATAAGCTACCAGGAAGGTGTTACCTTCGCAAGAGCCGCCGGTATACCTTTAGTATCAATTGCGGCTGTAATACAGCATAATACATCAGGTTTTGGTTCGGTAAAAGATAAAGGAATACTGTCTCCAAAGGACTTTGAAGGTAAAAAGTACGGTGGCTGGGGTTCGGAAGTGGAAGCCGCAATGGTCAAACAGGTGGTTAAAGATGCAGGAGGAGACCCGGATAAAGTTGAAATTCTTACGACAGGCACATCTGACTTTTTGCAGGCAAGTGAGTTGGGACAAATTGATTTTGCGTGGATATTTGAGGGTTGGGACTTCATAAATGCATCAAACAAGGGTGTTGAAATCAACTATATTGATCTTGGAGAGCTTTCGGACATTTTTGACTACTACACACCTGTAATTGTCACAAATGAAGACAACATAAAAAATAAGCCTGAACTGGTCGGGAAGTTCACGAAAGCCGCTGTAAAAGGCTATCAGTTTGCGATTGAAAATCCGGAAGAAGCAGCAGAATGCTTGTTAAAACTGGCGCCGGAGCTGGATAGGGAGCTTGTGGTAAAGAGCCAGAAGTTTCTTGCATTAAAGTATCAGGATGACGCTCCTTACTGGGGAATGCAGAAAAAGGAAGTATGGGAAAGATATATGAAGTGGCTTTTTGACAATAACTTTATTGATATGCAAATTGATGTGGAAAAGGCTTTCACAAATGACTTTTTGCAGGTAAGCAAATAATGTTTTGAAGTGCATTTTAACCTTTGGGAGACTGTAAATCTGTAATATTAAGAAAAACCAGGTGAATAATGATAAGTAAAATTCAGATTGAAAATTTAAAAAAAACATATGTGCGTAACAAGGAAGAGCTTGAGGTTTTGGGGGATATAAGTATTACTCTCTTTGAAAACCGTTTTGTGTCCCTTATAGGACCGAGCGGTTGTGGGAAAAGTACCATATTGAGGATTTTGACAGGATTGGAAAAGGACTTTTCTGGCAAAATACTGGTAGAGGGGACAGAACTTAAAAAATTCTCAGGTAGGTTTTGCTATATGCCCCAAAAGGATTTACTCATGCCATGGCGTACAGTATACAAAAACATTGTTCTTCCACTCGAAATCAGCGGCAAATCCGATATGGACAAAAGCCTTGAAGTAAAAAAACTTATCAGGGAGTTTGGGCTGGAAGGCTTTGAAGACTATTATCCTTCGGAAATCTCTGGCGGAATGAAGCAAAGGGCAGGATTGTTGAGAACTTTCATGATGAACAGTGATATAATGCTACTTGATGAACCTTTTGGCGCTTTGGATGCAATAACCCGTACCAATATGCAGGAATGGTTACTCCAAGTTTTAGGGATGCATAGGAAATCTGTGCTGTTTATAACCCATGACATTGATGAAGCAATTTTTCTATCGGACAGTATATACATATTGTCCGACAGACCTGCCACTGTAGTTGAAATGATTGAGATTGAATTTCAGCGACCTAGAACGCGGGAAATGCTGTCAACACAAAAGTTTCTCGAATATAAGGATACCATATTGAAGGCACTTCTATGATGTTCAGATATTTTTAACTCAACTTTCCCACAGTATTTATGGGCTACAGGTAGTTGTGCAGTTTTTACCTGTTTACCTTCAGAGTCCTTGGATGTTACATTAATAATATGTATAACAATTTTATAAAAATACAATTTGGGGGCGGTCATATGTACAAATTGAGCAGTAAAAGATGGGTTATAGCCATCATTGTCCTAATGTTTTCTGTTTTAACTTTTAATGTTGATATCTTTGCTCAGTTTGAATCATCAGCTGATTCAGCTATTCTTATGGAAGCATCAACAGGTAATATTCTTTATGAAAAAAACGCAGACGTTTCAGTACCTCCTGCCAGCATAACAAAAATCATGACCCTTCTCATTGGACTTGAAGCGATAGAAGACGGGAGGGCAAAATGGGATGATTCTGTTCCGATTTCTGAAGCGGCTTGGAGAATGGAAGGTTCAAAAATGTTTTTGGAAGTGGGGCATACAGCCTCATACAGTGATATTATAACCGGGATTTCCGTTGTTTCTGCAAATGATGGGTGCGTAGCGCTTGCAGAGTATCTATATGGCAGTGAAAATGCTTTTGTTCAGGCTATGAACCAGAAAGCAAAGGAGCTTGGTCTTACCAATACCAATTTTGTAAATTCCAATGGGTTACCTGCTGCGGGTCATGTAATGAGCGCAAAGGATATTGGGACACTGGCCAGATATCTGGTTGAGAATCATCCAAAAGTTCTTGAACTTGAGTCACAAAGAGAATTTACCTTCAACGGTATTCGCCAGTTCAATCGTAATCCTCTGCTGGGTGTTTTTCAAGGTGCTGATGGCTTGAAAACAGGTTGGACAGAGGAAGCTGGCTATTGCTTGGTGGCAACAGCAAAACAGAATGATGTGAGGATGATATCAGTTGTATTGAATACAAAAAACGAAAAAAAAAGACAGGAAGCCTCTGAAGGACTTTTGACTTATGGTTTTAAGAATTTTGAATTTGTTGAAATAATAAAATCCGGTGAAATTGTGGATAGTATAGAGATTAAAAACGGAAAGGCTCCAACTGTAAATATCAAGGTTGACAGTGATATAAAAGTTTTTATACCCACAATAAGGAAAAACGACATTAAACTTATTACAGTAAAGAATCCTGCTTACTTAAGTGCTCCGGTATTGTCAGGAACAAATGCAGGAAAATTGGAAGTGCAGCTTGATGGAAAAACCTTGGCAACTGCGGATGTATCAACTACCGAAGAGGTTAAAAAGATGGGTATGGTTGCTAGGTTCTTCCAAGCTATAGGCAAACTTATTAGTGCTATTTTTTGACATGTTTTCCAGTATAGTGTTTCTCAAATATTTATTCAATGAAAATCCTGCGAACTTGTGAATCGTCAAGATTCTCGGATTTTTTGTTGCATAAGTAATTTGAGAACACACTACTAGTATGTCTAAGGAATTTTCATACAGTTTTTTTGCGTACTTAATGAGTGAACTTGTCCGGATTATGACGGGAAGAAGTATCAAATATGGTTTTGAAAGTGTCCTCGCTTTCGGCTCCGCCATATAATGTTTGGTTTTCATATACTACAATCCGGTTTCGTCCAGCTGCTTTAGCCCTGTAGAGAGCCATATCCGCTTCGTTGATAAGCTTTGCTGCGCGATAATTTGATTTTGGGTCGTGCAGAGGAACTGTACTGCTTATACCAAGGCTTACTGTAACACAAAATGTCTTCTTGGAGTGCTTGAATTTATATTTTCCTACATTAATACGGATTCTGTCTGCAAGATTTTTTGCTCCATTGGTATCAGTGTTGGGGCAGATAATAAAAAACTCATCCCCTCCATACCTTGCCGCAATATCAACATCTCTTACAGAGTTCAGGATCGTATTTGATATGTCTTTTAAAACCGTATCTCCTGATAAATGACCGTAGGTATCATTTGTGTTTTTAAAGTTATCTATATCGATTATAATCATTGAAATAGCTTCTTTATATCGTGCTGCCCGTATTATTTCGCTTTCTAGCCTTTTTAATGCATGCTCCTTGTTAAACAATCCTGTTAATGAATCGGTTGTTGCCATTTGTTCTAAAAGTATATTTTTTTCTATAAGCTCCTTGTTTTTTTCTTCTAGTTCCTTTTGCATATCTATAAGCCTTATCTGATTGTTTACGCGTGCTAACACCTCAGGAAAAACAAAGGGTTTGGCTATGTAATCGTTTGCACCATTAAGAAAACCGTAGACTATGGAATTTACGTCTGTGTCGGAAGAGAGTATAATTACAGGTGCAGTTGATGACATGCTGGGGGATTTTATGGATGTAAGAATATCGCTTCCATCTTTCCCCTTCATAAGGATGTCCAATAAAATTAACGAGGGGTTGCTTATTTCAATATACTTAAGCGCTGTTTCCGAGTCGTTTGCGGTTAGGACATCAAAACCTATGTTGCTCAACTTTTCTGCAAGATTATTTGACAGTATTATGTCAGGGTCTATCAGTAAAATTTCATGTTCTCTATGTTTATTCTTCATACAAAAACCTCCCCTTGTATTGAATGCATTAAAGATTTTATATTGTACTTCAATTTCCTTAGCATTCATTAATATAACACCACATCGCGAAAACTAATTTTTTCAATGTATAATCATTTTCGTGATTAGTTTGGTGAACAATATAGTAGTTTTCTTTTTATATATATTTACCCTAAACTTTATTTAATAATCAGGCTTGATTCAATTTGTCATTAAGCTATATAATTAAATGTACGCTATGAAGAATATGTTTTTGCTTTTTTATAAAAACGAACGGAGGTTTAAAATGCTTGATATTTCGAATATACTTATAAAGGAATTCAATCTTAAGCCTTTTCAGGTTCAAAATACAATGAAGCTTATTGATGACGGCAATACGATACCTTTTATCGCAAGATACAGGAAGGAAATGACGGGGGAACTGGATGACCAGGTATTGCGTGAACTTTACGACAGGTTAATGTACTTGAGAAGTCTTGAGACGAGAAAGGAAGAGGTTCAGCGGCTTATTGACGAGCAGGGAAAGCTTACGGAAGATATTGTTTTGGCTCTTGGGAAAGCAAATACTCTCCAAGAGGTTGAGGATATATACAGACCTTATAGACCTAAGAGAAGAACCAGGGCAACAATGGCAAAAGAAAAGGGACTTGAACCTTTGGCACTTATATTGTTTGCTCAGGAAATCATGAGTGGTACGTTAGAAGATGTCGTGCTACCTTTTGTAAACCCTGAAAAGGAAGTCAATAATTTGGATGAGGCTCTTATGGGTGCTATGGATATAATTGCTGAAGATATATCCGACAATGCCGGATTTAGAAAAGTTATAAGAGAAATATTCATAAAACACGGCACAATCACATCTAAAGCAAAGAAAGAGGAAGATTCGGTGTACAGAATGTATTACGATTTTTCCGAGCCGGTGTCTAAAATTGCAAAGCACAGGATATTGGCAGTAAACAGGGGAGAAAAGGAAGAGTTTTTACAGGTCAGGATTGAAGTTTCCTCTGAGATATCGATAAGTTATTTAAAGGTAAATTGTATAAAAAAGCCGCGTTCAGTGACAAGTCAATATGTTGAAAAGGCACTTGAGGATTCATATAACAGGCTTATATCTCCTTCAGTGGAGCGGGAAGTGAGAAACGAGCTAACTGAAGTTGCTCAGGAACATGCAATGAAGGTGTTTTCTGCAAACTTGAAAAGCCTTATAATGCAGCCTCCTGTTAAGGGCAAAACGGTTCTAGGCTTGGATCCGGCCTATAGAACCGGCTGTAAACTGGCAGTGGTTGATGATACGGGTAAGGTTCTCGACACAACCGTGATTTACCCTACTCCTCCTCAGAATAAGGTGGAAGAGGCGAAGAAAGTAGTAGTGTATCTGATAGAAAAGCACAGTGTTGATATAATTTCAATAGGCAACGGAACGGCTTCTAAGGAGTCTGAGATTTTTGTAGCTGACCTTTTGAAGGAACTTGGCAAAAGAGTATTCTATATGGTTGTAAGCGAATCAGGGGCTTCGGTTTATTCTGCTTCAAAGCTTGGTGCAGAGGAGTTTCCTGATTTTGATGTATCATTAAGAAGTGCTGTTTCAATAGCAAGAAGGCTTCAAGACCCGCTTGCGGAACTGGTCAAAATTGATCCGAAGGCAATAGGTGTAGGACAGTATCAGCATGACATGAATCAGAAAAGGTTGGGTGAGACACTAGGGGGTGTAGTGGAGGATTGCGTAAACAGTGTGGGAGTTGACCTGAACACGGCATCGCCTTCATTGCTTTCCTATATTTCAGGTGTTAATGCCTCTATTGCAAAAAACATTGTGGAGTACAGGGAAACCAATGGCAAGTTCACCGGCAGAAAACAACTTAAGAAGGTCAAGAAGCTTGGAGACAAGGCTTTTGAACAGTGTGCCGGATTTTTAAGGATACCTGAAGGCGAGAATGTTCTGGACAATACTTCTGTTCATCCAGAGTCCTATAAGGCTGCAGAGCAACTTCTTAAGATATTGGACTATAATTTGGAAGATGTAAGGCAGAAAAACCTTAAAAAGCTTAAGGAAGAAGTGGATAAGAGAGGTGTTTCCAGTATTGCACAGGAGATTGGAATAGGTGTGCCTACGTTGAGGGATATTATAAACGAGCTTTTAAAGCCGGGACGTGACCCCAGGGATGAACTTCCCAAACCGGTTCTTCTTACTGATGTACTCCATTTGGAAGACTTAAGACCCGGAATGGTGCTGACGGGAACAGTGAGGAATGTTGCTGATTTTGGAGCGTTTGTAGACATTGGAGTGCATCAGGACGGATTGGTGCATATATCCGAACTCAGTGACAGATATGTGAAGAATCCAATGGAAGTAGTATCGGTGGGAGATATTGTGAAGGTAAAGATTCTTGATGTTGATGTAGCAAGAAAAAGAATTTCAATGAGTATGAAGGATGTTGAGTAATAAATTGAAAAATGTGATTGCAAAATTTAGCCGCAGCTATTAGTTGGAAGAAGGGTTAATATGAAAGAGATTGTTAATACCGTAAGACATTTTACGAAAAGACCGTACATTCTTTTTGCATTTGTCTTTATAATGTTTATATATTGCTTGGTTGAATATGTTTTTTTGTTTCCTCTGATTTCTGGCGTTTCTGCTTTTTTGAGCGGAAATATACTAAACGATGCCATGCATTTTATTCAACTTTTATTCAGTTTTGTTATTCATATCGAATATTTGTTGTATGGCTTAGGAGCAATAGTTTTAACTGCGCTTGTATGCGGATTTGTTTTGTCGGGTAGCTTGAACAGCTTAAACAGGTATCTCGAAGGTAAGGATATTGTAAAGGGAGAATTCAGAACCGGAGTAAAGAAATATTTTTTTAGAATGTTTTTTATCACCATGAGAGTGATGGTGTATACTGTTTTATTTGTTGTGTTTTTGCTGGTTGTTTCGGTACCGTCCCTTGTTGTTACAAATGCCTATATTACTGGGAAAGAAGAGCTTCTGACGGCAACTGTGACGTTTGATCTTATTACAGTAGGAGTTTTATTTTTTGGGCTTCTCTTTTTCAGAATTTATATGATGTTTTGGTTTCCTTCAGCAGTTAATTTGGTAGGAAAGTTTTTTGCCATAGGAAAACATGTTTCAGATACATGTTTTTGGTTTGTTGCCCTTAACCTTATACTGTTTGATATGGCGTTTTTGTCGCTTCAGTACATATTGATTTATATGAATTCTATAATGCCCTTTGCTGGTTTTTACGGAATACTTAGAATTTTAGTCCTTTTCTTTTTCAATTGGATTATAAAAACTTGTCTTATAACAATGCTGGGGATTTATGTTTTTTCAAGGTTTTTATTATATAAACGAACTATAAACGATTAATAACTCAACTTTTTACATTGGTTTTAGATATTGCAACATATATAACAAAAGGAACAATAATTATATATAAGGGTGCCTATCCTTGGAATCTGAGACAGCACCCTTATATTTTTACCGTTCCTTAATATCTGTGCTTTATTAGGTTGCATTATACTGCAAAATTATGTTTTCCGATAGCTTTTACTATTGTTCTTGTCCAGATCCATTTGCTTGTTGCTGTTACAGGATTATAGTAATAAACCGCTCCACCGGAAGGATCCCAACCGTTAAGGGCATCCCTTGCAGCCTTATACGCGTTTTCGTCGGGTGCTAAATTTATCTGACCATCAGCTACCGCATCAAAAGCACCCGGCTGATAGATTACAGCGGCAATGGTTTTTGGAAAACGGTTGTCCCGCGTCCTATTCAATACCACGGCAGCAACTGCTACCTGTCCTATATAGGGTTCGCCCCGTGCTTCACCGTGTATGAGGTGTGCAAGAAGGTCTAAATCCCTGTTATTGGATGCTTTTGCTGACGCGGATGTAGTTGATGTGCCTGTTGGGAGGCCTAAGGCAGAAAGGGTTTCAGGACCTGAAATTCCGTCAACCTTCAAACCGTTTTTATACTGGAACAGACGTACGGCTTTATAGGTTTTGTAGCCGTATACTCCATCGACTGCTCCTTTATAATAGCCCCATATTGCAAGTTTGTACTGAACATCCTTAACTTCTTGACCTGTTGAACCGTAATAGGACAAGGCTGCTTTGCTGTAACTGAACAGGTAGGAAATTTCATCATTGTATATATATGATGTTGTGAACACTAATGATAGGCTTAACGCTATCATAATCAATAAAAATACCCTTTTACGCAATTCTGATTCTCCTTTGTAAAAGAAATTTTTTGCAATTCACTGTACAAATAAAAGAATTCATACTTATTTTGTCTTAATTTTATAAAAATTATTATAAGATGCAAAAAAGAATAAAAAAAAAGAGGTTTTGCTATTCTCTTCATGAAAGTAAAAGATATACAAGTACTATAAGAAGAAATTCGTCCTCAATTTTTTCTTCAAAAAGCAGAAGTATTAAACCTAAAATAATTATTTCATCTGTTCCGAAACGCTTTTTAAAAAAGTTTAAAAAGGGTGGTCCTAAAGGACGATGACTCTCTTTTGATTCAGCAGGTTCTTTATCCGTCTCGTTGGGAAGAGGGATGCTTGTAGCCTCTTCTTTTTTGTTTTCCGGAATATCAGCCTGATTACCTGCAACTGATTGATTAAACCCTTTGAAGCCTTGATTAAAAAATAGTCTTTGTCTTGGAATTCTTATGTATCTCATTTTATCCCCCCTGGATACTCTTATAAATAATTCTAATCTATAATTCTAATCTGTAATTCTTCCTAAAAAGTTAGTTTTCTTAACAAACATTTTAGAACATACTGTTTCGCTAATTGCCTTAAATGAGTATTACTACTTTGATTGCAGATTGTGTTGAGGCAAATTTTTCTCGTTCTCTGCAACAAACCTTGTCAGATTGGTCATTTCAAACAATCTTATGCAGTTTGCTACTTTCTGCTGCCTTGAATTGTTTAAGAATGGCGTTATTGCTTTCATCAGATTGATTCTCGGGTCAGTAGTATTTTGAAAACCACCCATTATGCGTCTTATTTTCTTTGCCATTTCAATATCATCCATAAGAACGCTTTTATCCCCGGAATTTTCTCTAACAGGTTTTTCTTGTTCATCAGCCTGGCTTTTATTCTCTTTTTCAGGAGGGTTCTCTTTCTTATCTGAATTCATGTTTGCGTTTGAAACAAGAGTTGAAAGAAGACCCATAAGGTTTTCAGGCATACCTTCTTTACCTAGCATGTCTGTTATCTGTTTCATTTTTTGACTAAAATCATCACTCATGGATTGTTTAACCTCCTTAAGATGTTATACAGGCTTTGAGTGGTGCAAATTTTATGTATTTGAACCTTTTTCTAAAAGTAATTTGAGTTTTTTCACTATTTCATCACCATTTTCCCCAATATGGTTGGCTAAGTTTTTAAAATCCACAGAACCCAGTCTTTGACTGATTTCATTTTTATCTATGTTTAACTGTTTAAGCTTTGAATCATCAAGATCATTGATTTTTTGCAAAAGCTCGTTTTTGTCCATTTTATTTATTTTGTCGGCGAGTTCTTCGGTGTTGCCTTTTTTTAACATATCAATAGCTGCATTAAGCCTTGCTTCAAGTATCTTTCCATCAACCTTGCCGAAAAGTTCCGATATTTTTCTGTTTAATGAGTCTGTCATAATACCAATCCTTTCAAAATTATTTTTTGCTATAACTATATTAATCATAAAAATGATTCTACATTAATCACAAAATGATTTTACATTGAAAAAGTTAATTTTTATAATGTTATTTTCCAATGTACAATTTTCCATGTTTTATTTATATTTCGCATAAAATGCAAATAGAACAGATACTTGAGTATTTATCAGAATTCGGGCAGCAAATACTCTGTTCAAAGTTTCGCATAAAGTAGTGAATTTATTACAATGCAATGGTGGTGGTAACTTATGTAATACCAGTACTTATGAAAAGCAGAGCAAAAAGTATAATAAAAAATAAGATTAAGCTGTTATCGGTGCTATCGCTGTCTTGAACACGTTTTTCACCTTCCTGCCGGAACTTGTTTTCACTGAAAAGGAAAATGAATACCAGTATAAAAAATATAACTTCATCATACCCTCCATTGAATAAGTCCCCTAAAAAACCCATAAGCCTCCCTCCTTTTACGGTATTATACTATGTGACAAATTCTCTGATTGTTACATAGAAAAAATGAAAGCAAAAAATTTTGCTTTTTTCATTTTACTTCATGAGACCTAAAAAGTGTTACAATATACCTGCAAGGGGTATATAAAATATTATAAAATAGGTTTTTAATTTTTAATTTTTTTAAAATACTGTATTATAGTCTGAAATTTGTGGTAAATAATAGTGTGTGATTAAAACCGGAAGGTGGTTTTGTTTTTGGATACAACTTATATATGGAGTTTTGTAAATGGATTTTTAACATTTGTCTCGCCATGTATTCTACCCATGCTTCCCATTTATTTTTCTTATCTTGCAGGAAGTATTGAAGATGGAAAAGGTGGGGAAAAAAGCGAAAAGGAAAGACTTTTTATCAACTCCATAGGATTTGTTATAGGGTTTACCATTGTATTTGTTCTGTTAGGGGCTGCGGCAACTTCATTAGGTAGCTTTCTGAGAAGCTACAGGCAAGAGCTTAAAACTATCAGCGGTGTTGTAATAATACTGTTTGGGCTGAATTTTATGGGCGTTTTAAGGATAGGCATACTGGATATTGAGAAAAGGTTTGACTACAAATTTGACAGGTTAAAATTTTTCAGTTCTATTGTATTTGGAATGGTATTTTCCTTCGGATGGACCGGATGCATAGTACAGTTTTTGACTCCGGTTCTTGCCATGGCGGCTGATTCTGAGACTTTGGCAAAGGGATTGGTGCTCTTGCTTATTTATTCTTTAGGCTTGGGAGTTCCGTTTATAATATCGGCTATAATATTTGACAAAATTAAAGGAGCATTCAAGTTTATTAAGAAGAACAGTAGAATTATAAGCATTATTTCAGGAGTGCTTTTGATACTTTTGGGTATTGCTATGATTTTTAGATTTATATAAGGTTAGAATAAATTTATAGGAGAAGAGATATATGATAAAGAAATGGAGAACTGTTTTATTTACAGGATTGCTTGCACTTGTTTTTATTTTTTCATATACTGCATGTAATAGCGATAAGTTAAGTGGCAATCAACCGGAAAGCGGCGGTCAAACTCAACCGGAAGATCCGATCAAAGACAATGGCGGTGCAGCTGCTACTGGCAGTGCTATTATGGCGCCGGATTTTACACTAACTGACTTTGATGCTAAAGAAGTGAGTTTGTCCGATTTTAGAGGCAAGGTAGTGATATTGAATTTCTGGGCATCATGGTGTCCCCCTTGCAAAGCTGAAATGCCTGACTTTGACAAGGTGAACAGGAAACTTATAGAAGGGGGAGGCGATGCAGTGATATTGACCGTAAACCTTACAGATGGGCGTAGGGAAACTGAGGAAAAGGCAAGAAACTTCATCAGGGACAACGATTACTCTTTGTATGTGTTAATGGATAAGCAGGGGGAGGCTGCAAATGCTTATAATGTTTCAGTCATTCCGACAACATACATTATTAACAGGGATGGAAGCCAATACACATATATGGGTAAAGGTAATATCAAGTATAAATATTTTGAGGGTTCAATAGATGAAGAGACATTGTTGGATATATTGAACCAATTGGAAGTAAAACTTTAAAAGCATTTTCAGGAGGTGCGGTATGAACGATAAAATAATCTATTCTGATGCCGATAGTTTTGAAACAGAGGTACTCAAGAGCAATGTTCCCGTTATTGTGGAGTTTTACACAGATGACTGTCCTATGTGTGTTGCGTTGGCTCCTGTGCTTGATAGAATGACTGAAAAATACGGCGGGCATATAAAATTTGTCAGGATTCACCGTCAGCAGAATAGGCAGCTTGCCGAGAGTCTTAACGTAAAAAGCAGTCCGACTGTTTTGTTTTATAAAGACGGACAGGAGGTTTGCTCAAGGCTGAGCGGTTATATTGGAAATATTGAACTCAAGCAGGCTGTTGAGAGTATTATAGACGGCAAGTGTGAAAGGAAGGAAAGGCAGAAGGTGCACTGCGACCTTCTGATACTTGGAGGAGGACCAGCAGGATTATCTGCTGCCATTTATGCAGCCCGTGCAAAACTTATGACTGTTGTTGTGGAGGAAGGACTTGTAGGAGGTCAGGTTGCTACAACCTTCCATGTAGCCAACTATCCTGGAACCAACGGAGTGGTGCGGGGGATAGATCTTATGGAAAATATGAAGAAACAGGCTTTGGATTTTGGAACTCGGATTGACGATATGAAAGAAGTATTCGAGATTGATTTTTTAGGAGAAGAAAAGTATATTAAGGCAGAAGATACTGACTATTATGCCAAAGCAGTGATAATTGCCACGGGAGCATCTCCAAGGAAGCTTCCGGCAGAAGGAGAAGGAGAGTATAGGGGTAGAGGGGTGCACTATTGCGCAACCTGTGACGGAGCCATGTACCAAGATGCAAATGTGCTTGTTATCGGAGGCGGTAACTCAGCAGTTGAAGAAGCTGTATTTCTCACCCGTTATGTCAGGCAGGTGACAATAATCCATCAGCTTGACCATTTCCAGGCTTCAAAATCATCGCAGGAGGAAGTTTTTAAAAATCCCAATATAAATGTTATGTGGAACAGTAAAGTTAGAAAGGTAAGCGGGGATACTTTCTTAAAGAGTGTTACGATTGAAGATTTGAAAACAAAGGAAATGAGAGAGATGGAAACGGATGGAGTTTTTGTTTATATCGGAATGCAGCCGAAGACTGAACTTTTCAAGGAAGCTGTAAAATTAAGCGAATCTGGATACATTATTGTGGACAGCGATATGAAGACCAGTATTGAAGGAGTTTTTGCAGCAGGTGATGTAATAGACAAGAAAATAAGACAGATTGCGACAGCCACAGGAGATGGAGTTGTAGCCGGAATAATGGCTGAAAGATTCATTAATGGAAAGTAGAAATGCCGATAGATGTTGAAGAACATGTCAATCAAGTATACAATATTAATCACGGAAGTGAAAAATATTATTAAGAAACAAGGGGTATAATAAATATGTACGATGTGATAATAATAGGCAAAGGTCCTGCCGGTATATCCGCTTCCCTTTACACTGTCAGAGCAAATCTGAGAACTCTTATTGTAGGAAAGGGCGACAGTGCTTTGAAGAAAGCAGAAAAAATCGAGAACTACTATGGATTTTCACAGGTCATAAGTGGAAAACAGCTTCTGGAAGAGGGAGAAAAACAGGCTTTAAGACTTGGAGCAGAGATAGTAACCAATGAAGTTATAGTTATAGAGAAAAATGACTTTTTTGAGGTGCTGACACCAGACGCAAAGTATACCTCAAAGGCTGTTCTCATGGCAACCGGTCAGCCGCTTAATAAAGTAAGAATAGACAATTTGCATGCTTTTGAGGGCAGGGGAGTAAGTTACTGCACTACCTGCGACGGATTTTTTTACAACAATCTTAAAGTTGGAGTTTTAGGATATAAGGATTATGTTGTCCACGAGGCGCAGGAGCTTTTGTCATACACAAAGCATATAACTGTTTTTACTAATGGCAAACAACTTGAACTATCAGAGAAATATGCTCAGGAAGTTAAACAGTTTAATGTAAACACAAAAGAGATTTTAAGGGTTGACGGTTCCGAGTTTTTGCAGAAAGTGATTTTCAAGGATGAAACAAGCGAAGAAATAGACGGTTTGTTCATTGCCTATGATAGTCCGTCAAGTGTAGAGTTTGCAAGGAAGTTAGGAATAATTGTTGATGAAAACGCTATAGTTGCGGACAGACAGCAGCAGACAAACTTGGAAGGTCTGTTTGCGGCAGGAGACTGCACCGGTGGTTTCAAGCAGATATCGACAGCTGTCGGTCAGGGTGCTGTAGCAGGTAAAAAGATTGTTGAGTATATAAGAAGTTTGTAATCTGGCAGTTAATAATTCAATTTTAGGAGGATTTTTAAAATGGATGTTAAAATTTATTCCACACCTACATGTCCTTATTGTACAATGGCAAAAAAATATCTTGATACAAAGAACATAAGCTATGAGGAGTATGATGTTTCGGTAGATAAGAATGCGGCAAGCGATATGGTCAGTAAATCTGGACAAAGGGGAGTTCCTGTTCTGGACATTGATGGAAACATTATAGTAGGCTTTGATAAGGATAGAATAGACAGCCTTATTTCCTAAGACTTAAAAACTGTTAACATAAATTGGCTGGTTTATTTTATTGATTTTAAGTATGCATAGTGATAGAATTATAACAATATATATTTATTTATGTGTTATTTGCTATTATGTTTCTTGGAGTGAAATGAAAGAGGCATAATTGAATAATCATGATGAATACCCATGATAGGTACGGAATTTTATTATTCCAATAAGGAAAGGATGAGGAAATGATATGAGTGCTGAAGCAAGCTGTAAACATGTTTTTGAACGGCACTTTCATGTTGTCTCCTGTTGTAGTTGTCATAAATTTCATTATTATATTGTATTAGTGACCCTGTGACTTTATGTCATGGGGTTTCATTATTTTGTTAGACCTCTTGGAGTGAAATGAAAGAG
>CAYPCH010000013.1:28684-43496 GCA_964409165.1 uncultured Oscillospiraceae bacterium
CCTCTTGGAGTGAAATGAAAGAGGCAAAATTCCGTACCCTCGATGGGTACGAAATTTTGTTAGGCCTCTTGAATGGAGGGATATGATTTGCTGGCAGGAAATACTGTGATTCTGTGTGAAGATTCTATATTCACGAGCTTGGGGAAGGGAACGCTTACTTTTAATGAGACATTTGAAGAGATAGTTAATTTTGTTAAAGCTGATTTGAACAGTTCTTATAAGATTTCTATAGGAACCGACTCGCAGGTTGGAATAGGAACGCTTTTTGTGACTTGTATCCATGTTCACAGGGTTGGCAAAGGTGCAATAGGATTCCTTCACAAGAGTGAACTGGCAAGACCTATAAAGAACCTTAGAGAAAAAATTTATATGGAAACCTGTATCAGCTTACAGCTTGCATATATGTTTGATGATGAAAAGACAGACAGGATTTACAAGGCATTAGGAAAGAATGGAACGTATAAGAGCAATGAAATAACTTTTGAGTTCCATATTGATATAGGAAAAAAAGGGGAAACCAAGTCATTGATAAGCGAAATGGTTGGTATGGTAAAAGGATTGAACTTTGTTCCTAAAATTAAGCCTGACAGCTATTGTGCAAGTAGCTTTGCGGATAGATATACGAAGGCAATGTAAATTCCAATCCAGTATTTTGTGTAATTTTCATATTAGGTGGTATTAAATTTATCAGTGTATTAAATTATAATAATATGGGAGAGGTAACTCTTGAATAAAAAGCTTTGGGACATCTAGCCCCTCGCTTTTTGCCGGATTTCTTTTCAGGAAATGGCTCTAACAAAATCTTTCGTTGGGTTCAAAGCAATTTGTTAAAGTATTGACAAACTTGTGTTTATATCGCATAATTATAATATATAAATAAATAAATAATCAATCAATTAATACAATTAGGAGGTAGTTACATGGCAAAAAAAGTTTTGATTATAGGCGGCGTAGCAGGAGGTGCCAGTGCGGCGGCAAGGCTTAGAAGACTTGATGAAGATGCGGAAATTATAATGTTTGAAAAGGGAGAGTATATTTCCTTTGCCAACTGTGGACTTCCTTATTATATTGGCGAAGTGATAAAGGAAAAGGATAAATTGGTTGTTCAGACTCCTGAAAAGATGAAGGAAAGGTTCAACATTGATGTAAGGATAAACAGTGAAGTTACGAAGATAGATCCCGACAAAAAAACGGTTGAAGTTATAAATAGACTTGAGAATAAAACATATACTGAAAGCTACGACAAGCTTGTGCTTTCACCGGGTGCTGACCCTGTTAAGCCTCCTTTGCCCGGAATGGATTCTTCAAGGATATTTACTTTGAGAAATATTCCTGACACTTACAGGATAAAGGATTATGTTGATACCATGAAGCCGAAGAGGGCAGTAGTTGTGGGAGCAGGATTTATTGGACTTGAGGTTGCCGAAAATCTCCATGCCCGTGGTGTGAAGGTTACTGTCGTTGAACTGGCGGAGCATGTTATAGGACCGCTGGATTATGATATGGCGGCAATAGTTCATCAGCATATGAAATCAAAGGAGGTTGAGTTTTACCTTAAAGATGCGGTTAAAGCATTAAGTCATACAGACAACTGTACAATAGTGGAACTTACTAGCGGAAGGTCTTTAAAGACCGATATGGTTATCATGGGTATAGGCGTGAGACCTGAGTCAAAACTTGCGGCTGAAGCCGGTCTTAAAATAGGTGAAACCCGGGGAATACTTGTTGATGAGTACATGAGAACTTCTAACCCGGATATATATGCTGTCGGTGACGCCGTTGAGGTGACAGACTATATAAGCGGAAGACCTGCTCTTATACCGTTGGCAGGACCGGCAAACAAACAGGGAAGAATTGCAGCCAACAACATATGTGGAATGGAGGAAAAATATGAGGGTACTTAGGGCACTTCAATTGTAAAGGTTTTTGACATTACAGTTGCAATTACCGGGAACAATGAAAAGATGCTGATAAGAAACGGTATTGAGTATGAAAAATCCTTTACCCATTCACCTTCCCACGCAGGATATTACCCGGGGGCAATTCCCATGGCAATAAAGCTTATATTTGATAAAAAGACCGGAAAGGTTTTAGGCTCTCAGATAATAGGGTATGAGGGTGTGGATAAAAGGATTGATGTTATAGCGACTGCAATACGTGCAGGTATGACGGTGTTCGATATGGAGAAGCTTGAACTTGCATATGCTCCTCCATATTCATCTGCAAAAGACCCGGTAAATATAGCTGGATATACGGCTGCGAATATTATCAAGGGAGACAATGAAGTATTTCATTGGAGAGATGTAGCTTCACTAGATTCAAAAAAAGCTGTTCTTATTGACGTAAGGGATAGAATGGAATATGATTTAGGTACTATTGAAGGAGCTGTCAATATTCCGGTGGATGAGCTGAGGGAAAGACTTGATGAAATTCCAAAGGATAAAGAATTGTATTTGTTCTGCCAGGTTGGTTTGAGAGGATATATTGCCTACAAAATTCTGAAGCAGAAGGGATTTAAGGTTGTCAGAAACTTGAGCGGAGGCTACAAGACATATCAGCTCGCAGTACAGAAACAGGCAAATGAGGATATTTATGAGTATGACAAGATAATGAAGGATGATGCTATAAAACCAGTAGACTGCGGCTCAAATGGTTGTAAAGCTGATGCGGATATACAGGTGGATGCGTGCGGGCTTCAGTGTCCCGGACCCATTATGCAGGTTTACAACACCATAAAGTCGATGAATTATGGGGAGGTTTTGCAGGTAACAGCTACTGACCCCGGATTTCAGGCGGATATAAAGTCTTGGTGTGAGAAGATGGGAAACAGGCTCATAAGCTTGAACTATGAAAATAACGTTTTTACAGCTTTTATTAAGAAGGAAATGGCATTGGAGACTTCAGTTGAGCATCAAAGGAATAACTCAAAGACAATGGTTATATTCAGCAACGAGCTTGATAAGGCTATTGCTTCTTTTATCATTGCAAACGGTGCAGCTTCCATGGGAAGAAAAGTTACCTTGTTCTTTACTTTCTGGGGATTGAATATTTTGAGAAAGCATGATAAAGTAACTGTAAAAAAGGACTTGATCGCTAAAATGTTCGGAATGATGATGCCGAGAGGTTCAAAAAAGCTTTCCCTTTCCAAAATGAACATGGGAGGAATGGGTTCGAAGATGATAAGGCATATAATGGAGAAAAAGAATGTATCTTCTCTTGAAGAACTTATGGAGCAGGCAAAAGCAAACGGAATTAATCTTGTTGCATGCAACATGTCCATGGATATTATGGGAATAAAGAAGGAAGAGCTTATAGACGGTGTTGAAATCGGAGGGGTAGCTACTTTTTTGGGTTCTGCAGAAGAGTCCGATATGAGTTTGTTTATATAGTTAAAGCCTTGATTTGTTCAAATTGTAAAAAATATTACACATTGAAGCGTGATGCTAAATATTTTTACGCTCAATATTGGAGGAGTATCAGAAGTGCAGGATTTTAAAATTTACAACGTCAAGGCCGAGAAGCTTAAGGCTTTGGCACATCCTCATAGGCTTTGCATAGTAAGAGGTTTGATAAATAACAGTTGCAATGTGTCTAAAATTCAGGAATGTCTGGAATTGCCGCAGTCAACCATTTCACAGCACCTTGCAAAGCTCAAGGCTGTAGGTATTATTGAAGGTGTCAGAAATGGTCTTGAGGTCTGTTATTCTGTGGTAGATGAAGATGTTATAAATATTGTAAAACAATTTTTTAAGGATTAGAATGGGGAAAATATTTTTTAGGGATTGTGATATGTAGCAAAAGGATTAAATGAAAATGGAGAGGACAATACAGGATGGACAAAAGAAAGATTGCCTCAATGATAGATCATGCAGTATTAAAGCCTGAAGCAACAGAGAAAGACTTGCAGACTGAGTGCGAAATTGCAGTGAAGTATAAGGTTGCCTCTGTATGCGTAAAGCCATCTCATGTTGCATATGCAACACGGCTCTTAAAAGATTCACAAGTTCTTGTGAGTACAGTAATTGGCTTTCCACACGGTTCAACAACCACTGCATGCAAGGCTTTTGAAGCGAAGGAAGCTATAGAGAACGGAGCAAAAGAGCTTGATATGGTTATAAACATAGGAAAGCTCAAGTCGGGTGACTATGATTATGTAAGAGAAGATATCAAAAAGGTTGCAACGGTTGCTCATGGAAGTGGCATAATAGTTAAAGCTATTATTGAAACGGCTCTTTTGACTGAAGATTTGATAGCTGTGGCTTGCAGGCTTTCGGAAGAGGCGGGAGCAGATTATGTTAAGACATCTACAGGATTCAATGGGAGAGGGGCTTCCATAAGGGATATAGAGATCATGAAAGCTTCAGTAACCCAACGGGTAAAAATAAAAGCTTCCGGGGGAATTAAAAATCTTGAGCAAGCTATAAAATTTGCCCAAATGGGCTGTTCAAGGCTTGGGACCAGCGGTACGGCAAGCATTGTCGGACGTGACATCAATGAGAATTCACAGAAGAATGATTATTAACTCAACTTTCCCACAGTATTTATGGGCTCTTTGCCACTAACGTAGCATTGCTCACCGCGGTCAAAAAGTAAACTTTTTGACCTTAACTTGTGAGCAACCCAGAGCCTCAAAATACTATAAGTGGGAAAGTTGAGTTATTAAGTGTTTATTTATTTTCAAGATTTAAATATATAGAATACTAAAACTACTGCCGGCATAAAAATAGCTATAAATAATAAATAGTGAGGTGTCCGGCTGATGCGAAGGTATTTATGGATTGTTTCGGTGTGCATTATGATAATATCATTTTTTGTAGGGTGTTCATCTAATAAGTTAGGGCTTCTGGATGAGGAGTATTTTCCTGCAAGTAGCATTGCTTTATGTGAAGCGGATGCACAACTACTATCAGATAAAGTTCCGATACACTTGTATTTTGCAAATGAAGACTTTTCAAAGCTTAGGCTTGAAATAAGATACATACCGGCGAGTGAAGCAGATAATACATTGAATCATTTAGCTGAAATTATTGTAAATGAGCTTATAAAAGGACCAAAGATTGCTGGGCTTAAACCTGTGATTCCGACAGGTACAACGCTAAAATCAAAGATAAAGATAGATGGCGAAGTTGCAACAGTAGATTTTTCAAAGGAATTCAGGGATAATCATCCGGGAGGAATAGCGCAGGAAAAAATGACTATATACTCTATTGTAAATTCATTAACTGAGATTAAAGAAATAAATCAAGTAAAGTTTTTAATTGACGGAAAATCAAGTGCTGAATACAAAGGGGATTTCAGATTCAATAAGCCGTTTCCCAGAAGTACATCACTTATCAGCAGGAAGACTGAGTCTCAGGGAATAGAGTCACAAGAGAGTAAAGAAGTGTCTCCGGATTCAAAAGATAAAAAGGATGATTCCAAGGATAGCTTCCAAAATGAGGGTGTAAAAACAGGTGCAAGTTTGCAGGAAGAAAGCGAAGATGCGTCAACAGAGGTTTCTGATGAATACGAGGAAACCATGATGGAGTTTGAGGATGGCGCAAAGGAGACATATATAGATTTCGAATAGATTGGAAAGACATGGAGATGGTTCTCTTGTCTGAGAAATCAGACTGAATAGACAAGAGAACCATCTCCATGTCTTCGTGAAAATTTTTGAAGGGTTTTTAATTTATCCCTCGTCTATATATATGTGCGGGAAAGGAGGGGAGTAATGGAACCTGATGAACTGATAATAAAGAGCATATTAAACGGAGACCAGAATAGTTTTTCCAAGCTGGTCGAAAAATACCAGAGCCTTGTTTATGCAATATGTTTGAATATAACCGGACACAGGCAGGAAGCAGAGAATCTCGCTCAAGAGACCTTTATTCAGGTGTACCGCTCCCTTCCAAGGTATGAGTTTAAAGGTTTCAAAACATGGATAGGAAGAATTGCAACCAACAAATCAATTGATTGGAAAAGGAAAAAGAAGAAAGAGGAGGAAGCGCAAATTATTTATCTTCAAGATATTCCTGAGGTTGGAAATGACGATTTTAACGTACAGGAGCAGCTTATCAGTAAGGAAGCACGTATCAAGCTACTTAAAATATGTGATAATTTGCCTCAAAAATACGGTTTGGTTATAAGAAAATACTACATCCAGTCAAAGACCTACAGTCAAATATCCGAAGAAGAAGGCATAAGCATAAGAGCGGTTGAGACAAGGCTTTATAGGGCAAGGCAGGAAATCAGGAAAAAGTGGGAGGAGGAAGAAAAATATGGAGCATTTAAATAACAAAGAGCTGAACGCTTATGTGAAAAAACACTGTGATGAGAATTTAAGGCTTAAGGCAGAAGAACACATATTCATTTGTGATGCGTGCCTTGCAGGATATATGAATGCTTTGGATGCTGTTACAAGTGAGTGTTGCGAGAAGCTTTCTTCCGATTTTAGCGACAGGGTAATGAATGAAATAAAAAAAGAAAAGATATTAAGAAAAAGCGTAAAAAAACAAAAGCTTATTCCTGATATTCTGATTTATTATACTGCTGCGGCCTGTATTACATTAATATTTATGGCAACAGGAGGTTTTCAGGCTATTTCGGCAGACGTATCTGATGCAACGGCAAGAATAGCAGCCTCACCATCAAGTATTGAAGGGGCGGCTCGAAGCGGATGGACGGAGAGGCTTGTTGAGGATATGTCCGTGTTTTTTGATGGGTTAACCCTGAAGGATTAAAAGATCAGTGCTTTAAAAAAGTGATTACGCATATATTGAAAAAGGAGTGTACAAGGGATGACAAGAAAGAGCAAGTTTTTAACTTTCATTTTATCGGCTGTTCCTGGGCTGGGGCATATATATATCGGCTTCAATATACGGGGAGGAATGTTTCTTTTTGCAGAGGTTGCCGTTTTGTTTATTATGTTTGGCTTGGGAGGATTTGACAGTGGTGGCAACTCTGGATTAGCGGCAATCCTTATTCCGGTAATATGGCTGGCATGCCTGGTTGACAGCATGATGTTAGTTGACAGGATAAACAGGATTGTTCTTGGTGGAAACAATGAAGAGAGCATACAAAATCTTGAAATGGAGAAACAGAATAAAAAGGTAATTGCTATGGTTCTGTCAATAATTCCTGGTGCCGGTCATATGTTTTTAGGGCTTCAAAGACAGGGGATTCAGCTAATGCTGATATTCTTTGCCAGTTTTTTTCTGACAGACTGGTTGGGGATTGCCTTGTTTATGATAATTGTACCGGTAGTTTGGTTTTTCAGTTTGTTTGATGTTATGTATAAAGCATCGGGTATAGATATTCAAGAGGATAATGATGTTTTGCTGGTATCGTGGTTTAACTGCAAAAGTCCTTTTATACGTGATACAAGAAAGTTTTTGGCTTTTGTACTTATAGGTATTGGTGGGTATCTTCTTTTTGAAAAGATTATATTACAGGAAATATTGATAGACTTGAGAATAAGAAAATTTGTGCAGACAGGTATAGTGGCTCTGCTTTTTATTGCAGGAGGTGTCAGGCTACTTATGGGAACTAATATTACGGAAGCTGTAGCAGAAGTAGAAGCAGCAGAGGCAGAAGTAGCAAAAGCAGCAGTAGAGGTAGAGGCAGAAGCAGCAGAAGCAGTAGCAGAGGCAGAAGCAGCAGAAGTAGAAGTAGAAGCGGAAGCGGCAAAAGCAGAAGAAGCAGCAAAGGTAGCAAAAGAAGAAACAGAAGAAGGAGAAGAATAATAAGAAGAAGAAGGAGAAGATAGACAATGAGACAGTGGCGGGTAGGAACTTTTTCAATGGGGATAATACTAATTGCTTTAGGTGCAGTGATGCTTGTGTCCCAGCTAAAAGGAGTATCTGCATTTGCAATGATACTTAGATGGTGGCCTGTTATCCTTATAATGCTTGGCGTGGAAATACTGATTTACATATTATTATCAAGACAGGAGCAACCTAAGGTAAAGTTTGATGTTTTCAGTATTTTGATTGTTGTTTTTATAATGATTTTCAGCATTGGAGCTTATTCGATTTCGGGAGCAATTTCGATGTTTAACGGAGGTTCTGTTTTCTTTGAAGGTTTCAATATTTATAAGTATCAGTCGAGATTCAAGAAAGAGTACACCATTGAGACAAAAGGAAGGGATAAACTTACTGTGGTAAATTCCTACGGAAACGTTGAAGTTATAAAAGGTGATTCTGAAAATATTGAAGTTGAGGCCAATATAACAATAAGGAATAATGACGAAGAATATGCAGCACAAATATCGGATTCAATTGTGGATATAACTGGAACAGATAGTATAAAGATAAGCACCAAATCGGCCCAGTACATGAATGACAGGAACAAAGCAAACAATATAAGTGTTAACTACTTTATCAAGGTTCCTGAAAAAATGAATGTAAAAATTGATAACAAGTTTGCAGATGTATCCATAGATGGAATACAGCTTTCAGCAGATGTGGAAAATCCACATGGGAACACAGTTGTTAAGGAGATAGGCGGAGATGTGAATATTGAGAGTTCTTTTGGAGATGTCAGTGCTGAGAGTGTAACTGGAAAAGCGGACATAAATATGAAGCATGGCAGGATGAGCGTAAAGGGTATAGAAGGAGACCTTAATGCGATTAACTCATTTGGGGATATTGTAATAAGTGATGTTAAGGGAAATGTAGTATTAAACAACTCAAATGGATATATTAAGGCAGGCAGAATAGAGGGAAACTTTATTGTAGAAAGCAAGTTTTGCAAAATGGATCTTTTTGATATAAAAGGGAATGCAGGAATTGAAGGAGGAAATGGAGATATATCCCTTGAAGGTGCAGGAGGAGATGTAAAAGTTGTAAACAGTTTTGGGAGAATTGATGTAATTAATGCAGTCAATAATATTGACTTAAAAGGAGGGAACGGAGATATTACCCTCAAGTCTGAAAGCAAAATTGGGAAGGATGTAAGTATAGACAATAAATTTGGAAACATCTATATCAATGTACCCAAAGACCAAAACGGGTATTTTGATTTGAAGACTTCTTTTGGCACAATAAAGAGTGAGTTTGATATGGAGGCGAAAAAGGAAGCTAACAAGGAAAGCTTTACAGGTACTGTGATTAGCGATGATGTCAAGTTTACTATAGATAACGGAAATGGAGATATAATCATAGAAAAAAATTAAAAAGGGATTAAAAAAGGATTAAAAAAGGATTAAATAAGTGTTAAAAAAGTATTAAAAAGGTGTTAAAACTCAAGCAATATTATGCAAATTGACATTGAGGTAAGACTACTGACTGTAGTGTTTGCACTACGATTAGTAGTCTGTAAATTTTTTTTTGTTTAAAATATGACCGAGTATTGCGTTTGATGTCAAAATGTTTTACAATAATGTAAAATGTGCATTATTTATAGGAGGTAAAACCGAACTTTAGTTCAGGTATGATAACTTCAAAGATGGAGCCGATAATTAGTATTTCCAATCTAAGTAAAATATACAGACTTGGCAGTGAAAAGGTTGTTGCCCTTGAAGAAATAAACCTCATGATATCTAAAGGGGAATTTTGCTGTTTTCTTGGAACTTCCGGGTCTGGAAAGTCCACACTTTTAAATATGCTGGCTGGTCTTGAGAAACCTACAAGAGGAACAGTTAGGATTAAGAATACAAGCATTGAGAAGCTCAATGAAAAGAAGCTTGCACAATTCCGTCAGCATAATATAGGGTTTATATTTCAGTCATATAATCTTATAAGCCATCTTGATGCAGTTGAAAATGTCAGCTTACCTCTTGTTTTTAAGGGCGTTTCGAAAAAGGAAAGAATTAAAAGGGCTGTTGAGATATTAAGGGCTGTGGGGCTGCCCCGGCACTTAAGGCACAAACCGACTCAAATGAGTGGAGGTCAGCAGCAGAGAGTGGGTATAGCAAGAGCATTTATATCAAATCCGGATATTGTTTTTGCGGATGAGCCGACTGGAAATCTGGATTCAAAGACGTCCGCAGAGGTTATGGATCTTATGATATCCCTTTCAAAGGAAAAAGAAAGGACATTGGTTATGGTTACACACGATATAAATAATGCAAAAAGAGCTGACCGTATTATTCATATACTGGATGGAAGGGTAGAAAAAATTGAAGCAAAGTGATGGGGGAAAAATAATGAAGAGGTCGTATGTAATAAGATTTATACTTGTGTTTGTAATTTTATTTGGCATGATGGAATTCAGTTTTTTTTCTGCAGCAAATACGGATATTGTAATAACAGGATTTACTCAAGGGAAAGACAAGGTAAAACAGGGTGATGAATTTATCTTCACGATGGCCTATGGAAAATATACCGATTCGGATATAACAGACTTATATTTAACTGTAGATACAACAAACTCAGCGTTTTACATAGCAAGTAATGAGAAACAGGTGAAAAAGCTGGAGGAACCTCCAAAGTCATCTAAAATCAATGAGGAACCTCCAAAATCAGCTAAAATCAATCTTGTCTATAAAGGCACTGGAAACCAGCTGACACTTATATTCACCTACAAAAAGGGAGCTAGCGAGGAAATCCATGAAATCACACAGACAGTATACTTGGACACTTATGTAAAGAAGGAAAGCAGTGGTTCTAATTCATACACAGATACAAAAACACTGAGCCCCAATCTTACAATTACCGGGGATACGAAGAAACCAAAAGGGGAAGCAGGTAAAAATATGACCATTGAGCTTCCCATTAAAAATATAGGTTCATATAGCGCTAATAATGTTGTTGTCAGTATTGAATCCGGTTCAGGTGATTTCCCATTTACCACAAACCAGATCAGCCTGTCAAAAACGATAGACAGTATTGACAGCAATGATACTGAAACAGTAAGCTTCAGCTTGTTTGTAAAACCGTATATAAAAGCGGATACATATAATCTTAAGGTAAACATGCAGTACTCCAACACTCATGGCGATTTGTACACTTCCAGCGAAAATGTATTTGTGGAATTGCTGAATAATAACAAAAAACCATCGCTTGTTTTAAAATCGGCGAAACTGCTTCCCGAGCTTCCGGTTCCAGGAGAAAAATTCAATATATTTCTTGAACTTGAGAACCGCGGAACGCTTGAAGCCGAAGATGTAAAAATTTCAATAAAGGGATTCAAGGATGACGGTATTATTCCAGGATTGACAGGTAATACATTCATAAACTCAATTAAGGGCGGAGAGAGCGGAAAAGTCAGCTATCTGTTTACAGTTTCAAAGGATATTAATTTAGAGAGCTATCCTATAGAAATTGAGCTTATGTACACCGATGCACTGAACAATGAATATAAGGATGACAGCACATATTATATACCTATAAAAGGCAAAGGCTCCTCTAAGGCTTCAATAAAAATTGATAACATTAATGCACCGATTAAAGATGTGTATCCTGATGGGAATTTCAAAATAAGTTTTGATCTTCAAAACAATGGCAGCGCGAAGGCTTCTGATGTGAAAGTTTGGCTGACCTCCGATAAGGAGATAATATGCAAATCACTCAATACGGTAATTATTGATTCCCTTGAGGCAGGAGGCAAGCATCATCTAGAATTTGATATGTCTGTTGCATCGGATGCAATTACACGAAATTATCCTGTAGCTCTGAATATTGAGTACAAGGAATATGAAAACAGTCAGGAAAAGCAAACTGTAATACAGTATGTAGGAGTTCCGGTTGAGGGTAAAGACAGTGAAGATACCGGTAAGTCTGTACCCAAAATAATAATTGACAGATACGGCTTATCTACCTCTGAAGTAGTTGCAGGTGGGAGCTTTGATGTCAACCTTAGTTTTTATAATACCCATAAAAATATTGCTACTAGCAATATAAAAGTATCTTTTTCTGCGGAAGAAGGCGTCTTTTTGCCGGCAGCAAACTCGTACAATTCGGTTTACTTAGAGGAAATAGGGGCAAAGACACGGATTGACAAAACATTGTCATTTGTTGCTAAGTTTGATGCTCCGTCGAAGATTTATCTTCTGAATATAGATATGGAATATGAGGATGATAAAGGCAATGCATATACGGCAAAAGAAGCGTTGAGCATTCCTGTGGTTCAGGCACACAGACTTGTAACCGGAGAACTGAATGTTCCCACGGAGACTTTTGCAGGTCAGCCCATTCCTGTCATGCTAGAGTTTTATAACATGGGAAAATCAACGCTTAACAACCTGATGGTGAAGTATGAAGGGGACATGGACGCACAGAATTCAAATTACTTTGTAGGTAATTTTGAACCGGGAAGAAACGATTATTTTGAAGTAACAGTTATACCTTTAGTGGAGGGTGAGTCAAAGGGGAGCATTGTTTTCAGCTTTGAAGATTCAACTGGGAAAGCCATTGAGGAAAGGGAAGAATTCAGTGTAAATGTTATGCCTATGATGGGTGAAGATATGATGTTTCCAGGCATGGAAGGAATGATGGACCAGGGATATGAAATGCCGTCGAATATGAACGGTGCAGTGGGTATGAACCTGATATTGATTGTAGTTGTAATACTGGTAGTTGTTTTACTTGCTATCGGACTGATAGTGTTTATAGTAATCAAAAAAAGACGTGCAGCGAAAGCGGGTAAGGATTTATATGAGAATTATTGATTTGTTGGGAATGTGCTTAAGAAACCTATTCAAAAGAAAAATCAGAACCTTTCTAACACTTTTAGGGGTGCTGATAGGCACTACATCAATTACTGTAATGATGTCCATCGGTGTCGGCATGGATGAAAGTTTCAAGCTTCAGTTAAGCCGAATGGGAAGTATCAATACTATAACTGTCGACCCGTATTATATGCCACCTATGGAAGGCAACAGCATGGTTATGTTCAGTTCCTCGGCTGAAAGAACTCTGGATGATGAGGCAGTCAGGAATATAACGGCAATTAAAGGAGTTGAAGCAGTATCACCTGAGATGAGGGCTTATTTGAAAGTTGCTGCCGGAAGGAATATTGCCGGTGTTGACATGATAGGAATAGATCCTGAAAAAATGGAATTGTTCGATTATGACATTCAGGAGGGAAGGCTCCTAACTTCAGAGGATAAAGGCGGGATTATATTTGGAAGCAGAGCTTCCCAGATGTTTTATAATCCCAGAGAAATGGGTGGTAGGGGCGGATATTATGTAGTTATGCCTTCTGATGAGTCTTCAATAAATTTATTGCAGGAAAAGCTGATTATGACCTTTGACATGTCTTATGGGGAGAGAATGCCCATGTCTTTCTCAGAACAAAACCCTCGTCAATACAAGACCTACAAGGCAGAAGGAGTAGGTATATTAAGAGAGAGCGGCGAGAGAGATTATTCCGCTTTTATGAATATCAACTACTTGAAGAAGATGATACAGGATAATGAGCGGGTGGAAAGGTCTATGGGCGGAGGCAGACAGAGCAGTAAAAGGGGTTATGACAGAATTTTAGTCAAGGTAAAGAACATAAATGATATAGAAGACATACAAAAAAAGATCAATGAGTTGGGATATGGGGCTTACAGCCTTGCAGACATTAGAAAACAAATGCAGAAGAGTCTGGGGATAGTGCAGGCTGTATTAGGAGCAATAGGTGCGGTGTCACTCTTGGTAGCAGCGCTTGGTATTACAAATACTATGTATATGTCCATATATGAGCGTACAAGAGAGATAGGAATCATCAAGGTTTTGGGATGCTATTTGAGTGATGTCAGGAAAATATTCCTTACAGAGGCAGGTTTAATAGGATTTTTCGGAGGTGTACTAGGTATGTTGTTGAGCTTTGGTATTTCATTTGTTATAAATGTTATATCCTCGGGATTTATGAATTCTATGATAGATCCGATGAGTGCAGAGAGTAAAGTGCCTGGTATTTCTATTATTCCAGCCTGGCTTGCATTGTTTGCGATTTTATTTGCAGTGATGATAGGGCTTATTTCTGGATATTTTCCGTCAAGAAGGGCAATGAAATTAAGTGCCTTAGAAGCTATAAGAACAGAATAGACGCAATAGTTTTATTAAAAAGTTACATGAATACGTTAAATACACCTTGTAAGATTACTGCAAATAAGATAAAATATTCTTTGGTTCTTGCCAAAATTTATACAGAATATCATATTTGTAACACCACTTTCTATATATTAATGTATGGCTTTCCATAACTACATATTGGTGAGAGTGAGTTGAAAAGGAGGGATATCAAATGAAGAATTGTCCACAATGTAATTCCTTAAATGATGATTTAAGTACAGTATGCAGTAGTTGCGGTTCTGACCTCAATGATGCTAATGTGTCGAATTCTGGAACAAGTAATCAATTTGAAATGGATAACGGTTCCAGTTCCGGTGACCAATTTGGTATGGGTAATTCGCCAAGTATGAGAGGTGTATCTGCAAAAACCAATGGGCTTGCGATAGCTTCAATGGTTCTTGGTATTGTTTCTGTAGTATTGTCATGTTGTTGCGGAATTGTTGCTATTATATGCGGGGTTTTGGGAATAATAATGGGTATAATCGGCAGAAATAAAATAAAGGCTTCCGGAGGTCTTGAAAAGGGAAACGGTATGGCAATGGCAGGGATTATACTTGGAGCAATCGGAGCATCAATTTCTGTTGTAGGGCTGATTTTAATTCGCAGCGGTGTTATAGATTGGGATATGTTAGTAGAAGAGTTAATGAAGCAAAACCAGCAAAACCTGGATCTGCAATAAATTTCTCTATATAGAAAATATGAAAATATATGAGGAGTTTGCTAAAGCAGAATTAGGTTATTAAAACTTGAATGACTATATGAACTTTTATGTGCTTTTAGCTTATGATAAAGCGAAGCGATTTAAAAAGAAAATCAATTCCATAGTATTA
>CAYPCH010000014.1:0-42610 GCA_964409165.1 uncultured Oscillospiraceae bacterium
ACAAACCCTTTATATTAGGCTGTTTCAGCTACCTTTCAAAACATATGGTAATTAATTTTGGTTCAACAATAAATTTTGTGGTACATTGACAATTCCATAAAGTACCTTACCAAAGTACTGGTAAAAAGGGTACAAAAAATCCGATAAACCCCTTATTGTTTAATATGCTACTAAAAAATAATAAAGGGGGTGTATCGGATATGAATAACATACTTGATTTTACTTCAAAAATGTTAGGAATTCAAGGTTTAGAGGTTATCCATACCAATGTAAATAGTGGCATATATACTGTATTCGCAAAACCAAGGCACATTGGAGCTATGTGTCCTAAGTGCGGTAGATTTACAAATGTAATACATGATGTAAGGGTGCAATGCTATGAGCATCTACCAATATGGGGAACTAAAACGCAGCTTGTGCTACAAATATTCAGGCTGGAGTGTATCTGCGACCCTGATCATCCTTTTGATTTAACTTATAATTTCATAAGGAAATATCAACGTCAAACCACTCCTTATGAAATATATGTTTACGAGCTCTGTCGCAATAACAGTATTGAAAATGTATCAAAACTTACAGGCCTTACTCACGGCAAGTGTCAGAGAATTTTTATCCATTATGCTCAGTTGGAAATTGATAATAGAGACCCTATAAAAACTGAGTATCTTGGAATTGACGACTTTGCTGTCAGGAAGGGACACAAGTACAATACAGCTATCTATGACTTAACCACCAACAGCCTTATTGATATCATTGAGGGAAGAACTAAGGATGAAGTAATTCCCTATATAAATGCTTTGTCAGATGACTTTAAAAAGCAAATAAAAGCTGTTGCAATGGACATGAGCCGTAGCTATTGTAGTTCTGTACTTGAGGCTCTTCCGAATGCCAAACCTGTAATTGATAGATTCCATATTGCTCAGTTGTTCCACAAACTGACAGATGATGCACGAAAACACATTCAGAACAAGGTCAGGAAAGAAGAAGGTGATAAAACCAAGGTGTTCGGAATCCGCTGGGCACTTCTGAAGAATTTTGAAGACCTAACCGCAGAAGAAATCGAGAAACTTTTTAGAATATGCGATGAGTATCCAAAACTCGGTGAATGCTTTGCTATTAAAGAAGAATTCCGTAAATTCTTTGCTATAAACACCAAGGAAAATGCAGCAGCTTTCCTCGATTACTTCAAAGAACTTGTTATGGATAGCGGAATTCCGGAACTTCAGACCTTCTGTAAAACCCTTGATAACTGGCGTGAGTATATATTAAACTATTACGACTTTAAAATAACCAACGGACCTACAGAAGGACTTAACCATAAGATTAAGAACATAAAGCGAAGAGCCTACGGATACAGGAATGCAACAAATTTCAAAGTCCGCCTACAGCTTGAATGTGCTTCTTGATTTATCGGTTTTCAAGGTACATAGGGGTCATATAACCATCCTGTATGGTATAAATATCATGTGAAGGAGTAGTACCCCATTATATAAAAACTTTCGGAAATTTTACAAAATAAAGTTTCCATATAGCTGGTAACACAAGGTTAAAAAATTAGTATTATTACCAGTTGACACTGCCAGGTTGGTTTCCGGCACAAAATTTATTTATGAACCTTAATTTTTTTAAAAATCCATAATTTTGCTTCATGCGATTACCGTGGGGGAAATTCAAAACTCTCAAATTACCTATGCAACAGAAAATTCGACAATCTTGACCATTCAACAAGCTCGCAGGATTTTCATTAAATAAATATTTGAGAAACGCTATACTTTGAGTTAAATGAAATTGACTTGATTGAGTACCAATGATAGATATTCAATTTTATTCATACTGGAATGGATATATAAAATGTTGTACCTTTACCTTCTTCCGACTCAAATCTCATGTTGCCGCTAAACTTGGTTGTGATTGCCAAATAGGACATATAAAGCCCAAGACCGGTTCCCTTCTTACCTTTCGTGGTAAGCATTTCTTTAAATAACCTATCCTTTACTTCCTCAGGTATTCCCTTGCCATAGTCCCTTATCATAAACTCTATGTTGCCTTCATCTCTATAGACCCTGAAATCAATTTTCCCTCTCTTTCCCTCGTATGCTTCTATAGCATTGGAAATCAGATTATTTATTACCTGAACCAAACTATTTATTTCCCCTTTAAATTCCACATCGGTTTCCACCTGTACATCCATATCCATAATACACTCATTTCTGCTGAGTTCATATTTCATAAGTATTCTTACTCTCTCTATAAGTTCTTTTAAGCCAAATACAATTTCAGAAGCTTCGTTAACTGTTACAGCCTGGCCCTTAACAGCCGATATGATGTCTGACATATATGATAAATAAGGTTTCATCTTATGAATCCAATCATTCATTTCAGCGGCTATTGCATGATGGTCTTCATCTGTGACATTGCTGTCCCCTATCGAATCGTCATACTCTTGTATCAGGTCCCTTAATGCTTCTATCCCACCCGCCATAGACATTATGGGAGTTTTCATATTGTGGGTGATACCACCTATCATTTGACCTAACGAAGCAAGCCTTTCCTGCTGCAACATCAATTCCTGATTTTCTTGAAGTTTTCTGACATATTCTTTTTCTTTCTCTTGGAAATTTTCCGCATTATCCAAATACTCTTTGCACTTGGCCACTCCCTTTAACGCTCTGTTTAAAATAAGCGTATTAATAAGTATATAAATCGAAACAAAAATAACATATTGTATCGTTATGCTTGCTCTAAGCTGATTACTGATAAAAGCAGTTCCCGGGAAATAATTCATTATAAACGGATTAAGAGGATAAAAAAACAAAGCCAGCATAATTGACGCAATGTCATAAGCAGCAATAATGCCTACACTTATATATTTATTTCCAAGAGTATTTTTAAGATTATTCAAAAAATTTATAGGCTGCTTCCATAGTTTTGCTTTTTTAAAATCCGTCAACCTCTGTCACCTCATATAAAAAATCTTTATATCATTCAATATATATAAATACTTCGTCTTTTTTAGATAGTTTCTTTATAGTCTTGTAAAATATAAAAAGTCTGTTAACCATTACGTTAACAAACTTTTTATTAGAGCCATTTCTTAATTTTGATTTTCTATGCTCTCTTCAGCATTATCTTCAGAGCTTTCTTCTTCATTATCACCAAAAGAGCTTCTTACATTCTCGAGTTTGTCCTTCAACCGTTCCTGGATTTCTCCGCCCTTTTCTTTAATGTTTCCTAAAGACTCTTTTACGGTATCCTTGACGTTTCCGGCAGCAATCTTGGTATTTTTTGCAATATCCTCTCTGGTTTCCTTTCCGGATTTAGGTGCCAATAATATTCCGGCAGCTGCTCCTAGCAAAGTTCCGATAGCTGAGCCTACAGCAAGCTGTCTGGTTTTTTCTTTTAACCTGGCTCTCTCACGTTCTCTTTTCCTTTTCATGAAATATTCCGATATACCCATTTTTAAAACCCCCTTATTGTATATTTAATAAACCTTTTTGCCGGATTTCCTTTCAGAAAATGGCTCTAATAAAGCAGCAAACAACTTTTTATTTGCCGCTTAGGAATAGCAAAATATATCTTCCACTATCATTTTTTAGAGTGAACAGCTTTCATAGGTCTATTAGTCGGATTCGGATTCAGATTCAGAATCTTCCGGAGTATTTAACAAATAATCAATTGAAACATCAAAGAATGCCGCAAGTTTCCTCAAATGCTTAAGTGAAGGCTCGCTGAAGCCCGTCTCATAATTGGTTACAGTAGTACGGCCTACTCCAAGTTCCTTGGCTACATCCTCCTGCTTTAATCCAAGTTTGCCTCTCAGGTACTTGATCCTTTCTCCCATTCCCAATCCGTCACGCATTTCTTCTTTATACTGCGTGTATTTTCTTAAGCTTTTTACAGCTATGCCAAGCTTTAGTATAAGATCCTTGAATTCAGGCTCTTTCTCAGAATATGAGTCAATATCGTAATTCTCCAAAGCGTAAAGAGGAGGCATCAGGTTCGCATGTCCTGTAAGAAGCATTATGTAAACATTGTCGTTAAACTTCCGGATTTCATCAATAACTTGAACACCTGTAACTCCGACCATCAGGTAGTCAACAACAAATATATCAACTTTTTCTTCCTTAACAATTCTGATAGCTTCATCCGGATCGCTTGTTACAATACAATCAAACCCATTTTTATTAAGAAAATGCTTGATGCTATTTATTAATGCCTCTTCATCGTCCAGTAGCAATATTTTAATATCATTTGCCAAACTAAACTCCGTCTTCTTCCTCAAAACTATCACCCTTCGAATTTTTATTTTTATTGCTACTCCAATTTTATGTCAGTTTTATTAACCTGTCAACAGTCTATGTCATATACTTCCATTATTTGGAGACAACGCACACTAATGCACTCTTAAACATTAAGTTTCAATTGATTATCATCTTTATCTTCATCCTTAAGATAAAATCCAACAGCCGGTATATTCTTTGTCCTGTAATAGTCAATATCGGTGAATTCAACTTCTTCAAGTCTTTTTATAACTGTCATTACACTTCCTTTTTTAGCCTTTAACACCTGTACACCTTGAGAATCTCTCGTAGTCTTAGGATTTATATTCTCTGTATTAAAAACAAGCACTTTGTTCAGGCTGCTAAATGCAACAAGTTCCTTATCTTCATACATATGCGATATAAAAACCAGCTTTGAGAGACTGCTGTACGCATTGGCAAGCTTCTTCCTGTTGGTTTTTGTTGCATAGCTTCCCAGGTCGATTTTAGCCATTTTGCCGCTCTCAAAAGCAAACAGCATATATCCTTTATAATCATCGGTTGCAACCATATGAATAATGCGTTCGTCCTCTTCCAATCCAAGGAGGTTTGTAATATATTCTCCAAGGCTGCTTGCTTTACAATCTTCCATTTCATATATCTTAACCTTATATACTGTCTGCTTGTTTGAAAACAGCAATAAATCCGACTTATTATGGGTCTCAATCTCTTGGATTATAAAATCGTCATCCTTCAGTTTATGCTCCGGGCTTGTCCTCAAAGAAGTCAGAGGAATCTTCTTAAGGTAGTTATGCTCTGTAAGAAAAAGCTTCAAATTATAATCTTCAATAAGATGCTCATGGGTTATTTCCTCAACTTCCTCCTCCTGTATTATCTCTGTACGCCTCGGTTGTCCGAATTTTTTCGAAACATCATTAAGCTGCTTTATAATAACCTTCTTTATTTTTTTCTCACTGCCGTAAATGTCTTTCAACTCTGCAATTTCTTTCTGAAGGCTCTCTATCTCGCTGACCTTGTTTAAAATATACTCCTTATTAAGGTTTCTGAGCTTTATTTCTGCAATGAACTCAGCCTGCAACTGGTCTATCTCAAACCCTTTCATAAGATTAGGCACAACAAGCGCGTCTTCTTCAGTATTCCTTATAATTTTAATGGCTTTATCAATATCAAGAAGTATCTTCTTTAAACCTGAAAGCAGGTGAAGCTTATCGGATTTCTTCTCTATATCAAACAAAGTCTGTCTTTTTATACAGTCTATCCTGAATATAACCCATTCATTCAAAATTGTTTTAATTCCCATTACTTTCGGACGACCGTTTATCAATATGTTAAAATTACAGTTGAAGCTGTCCTGAAGCGGAGTAAACCTAAAAAGCTTATTCATAAGAATATCCGGATCTGTGCTTTTCTTTATGTCAAGAGTTATTCTCAATCCGTTAAGATCGGTTTCATCCCTGACATCGGTTATATCCTTGATTCTATTATTTTTAATCAGTTCAATAATTGCATCTATTATGGCCTCGCTGGTAGTAGTATATGGCACTTCATAAATTTCAATACAGTTGTTGTCCTTGTCATATCTGTATTTTGCTCTAAGCTTGAACCCGCCTCTTCCTGTCTTATAAATTTCATTGATATCCTTCTCTTTATATATAAGCTGACCACCGGAAGAAAAGTCCGGTGCCTTTAAATGTTCCAGAAGATTGACACTTTCGTCATTAATAAATTGCACAGTGGTTTCACAAACCTCTTTCAAATTAAAACTGCAAATATTGCTGGCCATACCAACGGCAATACCCTGATTTGCACTTGCAAGCACATTGGGGAAAGTGGTAGGAAGCAGTAGCGGCTCCTTTAGGGTTCCATCATAGTTATCAATAAAATCGACTGTATTCTTATCAAGATCCTTAAATAACTCCTCACATATTTTGTCCAGTTTTACTTCTGTGTAACGTGGAGCTGCAAATCGCATATCCCTTGAGTACTGTTTACCAAAGTTGCCTTTAGAATCTACAAAAGGATGCAAGAGAGCGTTATTACCCCGTGTCAGCCTTACCATCGTCTCGTAAATCGCCATGTCTCCATGGGGATTTAGTTTCATTGTCTGACCCACCACATTTGCAGATTTAGTTCTCCCTCCCGTCAGAAGACCCATTTTATACATTGTATAAAGAAGTTTTCTATGAGACGGCTTAAGTCCGTCTATTTCTGGAATAGCCCTTGAAACAATAACACTCATAGCATAGGGCATATAGTTTTTTTCAAGGGTATCAACTATATTTTGTTCAATAAGTTTATTTTCCGGCATATCAATACTTCACCTTTCATATTTCTCTCATTCCTTAACTTACATCTACCATGTCCAGATATTTGTATCCATTCTCTTCTATATAAGACTTTCTTCCCTGAAGGTTATCCCCTAGAAGAAGATCAAAAAACAAATCGGTTTTTTCAACATCATCAGGCACTACTTTAATAAGCTTCCTCGTCTTAGGGTTCATGGTTGTCTGCCACATCATATCAGGATCATTCTCACCAAGCCCTTTTGAACGCTGTATGGAATATTTGCCTGTCATTTTAGATACCAAATCATTTTTTTCCTTGTCCGAGTAGGCAAAATACGTCTTGTTCTTAACTATTATTTCAAAAAGCGGAGACTCCGCAATAAATACTTTTTCTGAACGGATCAAAGTGGGTACAAGCCTGTAAATCATGGCAAGTATCAGGGTTCTTATCTGAAAACCGTCAACATCAGCATCTGTGCATATAATTATTTTATTCCACTTAAGGTTATCCATATCAAACGTATTAATATCCTTATTGTGCTTTGTCTTTATTTCAACTCCGCAACCCAATACTTTTAATAAATCAATAATAATGTCATTTTTAAAAATACTATCATATTCCGCCTTCAAACAATTCAGTATTTTACCTCTCAAAGGAATTATCGCCTGAAATTCAGCATCTCTTCCCAACTTACATGCTCCAAGCGCCGAATCCCCTTCCACTATATAAAGCTCTCTTTTATTTAAATCCTTTGTCCTGCAGTCTACAAACTTCTTTACCCTGTTTGACATATCAACGCTTCCGCTAAGCTTCTTTTTTATATTTATTCTGGTTTTCTCGGCGGTTTCTCTGCTTCTTTTATTCACGAGAACCTGCTCTATAATTTTATCACTTTCAGTCTTGTTCTCTATAAAATAAACTTCCAACTGCTGTTTTAAAAATTCTGTCATTGCTTCCTGAATAAACTTATTGGTAATTGATTTCTTGGTCTGGTTCTCATAACTGGTTATTGTTGAAAAAGAATTGGTAACCAGTATAAGACTGTCCTGTATATCTTGAAAAGTAATCTTGGCTTCGTCTTTATTATATTTGCTACGGGTTTTGAGGCATCTGTCAATTTCATATATAAAAGCATTTTTCACGGCTTTATCTGGAGATCCTCCATGTTCTAGGAAGCTTGAGTTATGATAATATTCAAGAAAATTTGTCTCATTGTTAAAACAAAAAGCTATCTGCATTTTCACTTTGTATTCAGGCTTATCCTCCCTGTCCCTGCCTTTTGTCGTTGTTTCAAAATACCGTATGTCAGTAAAGCCCTTGTTTTCGGAAATCTCTTTTATATAGTCCACTATACCGTTTTCATAACAGTATTCAAAAGTCTGCATCGTTTCTTCATCATAGAGAACAAACCTGAGTCCTGCATTAACTACAGCCTGTTTTCTCAGAATATTTTCATAGTACTCTATGGGTATATTTATATCTGTAAAGACATCAAGATCCGGCCTCCATTTAATCTCTGTTCCACTACTTTCATAGGCACACTTCTGTTTTATGAGTCCACCTTTATTTTCTCCTTTTTCGAAGCGAAGGTCGTGCTTGAAACCATCCCTGTACACAGTAACATCCATATATTCTGAGCTGTATTGTGTTGCACAGCTACCCAAACCATTAAGCCCAAGACTGAACTCATAGTTCTCACCGGAATTATTTTCATATTTTCCTCCGGCATAAAGCTCGCAAAATACCAGTTCCCAGTTATAACGCTTTTCATTTTCGTTATAATCAAGAGGTATTCCCCTGCCGTAGTCTTTTATCCTGATTGAATGGTCTTTAAACCTTGCAACCTCGATAACTTTTCCATAACCCTCTCTTGCTTCATCTATTGAATTTGACAGTATCTCAAAAACAGAATGCTGACAGCCCTCTATACCATCAGAACCAAATATTACAGCAGGGCGCAATCTTACCCTGTCCGCGCCTTTCAAGGATGTTATGCTTTCATTTCCATATTTCCCACTTTTGTTAATCTTTGACATAATAAAAAACTCACTCCTGTTACTATTCTGTAAGCAATGGTATATCAGTAATACACTTATAATAGTGATAACAAACCGACAGAATCAGCTTACATCAAACTTATGTTCGTGTCAAGATATTTACTGTGGTCAACAACAGACAATGTTAAAGATTCTTAACCATTGTTGATTGATTAATTAATTTATAATATAATATAAAAAAACATATTTAACAAATGAAATTTTTCCGATAACAATTTATAACGAATGCGATAGAGATTTTACATCGCACTTCAATTTCCTTGGAAAGGTGAAATATAACTTCTACTACAGTTTTCACTTAACGCTTATTTGAAAACAAATAGCGACGTGAAAAAAGTAGAAGTAAATTTCACTCATTCCTTGGAAAGGTGAAATATAACTTCTACTACAGTTTTCACTTAACGCTTATTTGAAAACAAATAGCGACGTGAAAAAAGTAGAAGTAAATTTCACTCATTCCTTAATACATCATCACGAAAATTAGATTTTTCAATTTAGAATCATTTTTGTGATTAATATAATTTATGCGCAAACAGGTATAAAAAACCATATAATATTATGAATGTCAGGTAATGCCCTATAATTTGCAGCATAGTTTACACTCTTATTATTACAAACTTATACATAATATTTATAAATAGAAAAGGAGCAACGAATATGGAACAAATGAACAGTTTTAACCTGGATCATGATGTAGCAAGGATAGACTCAGTTTTTCAGATGGAAATGCTGAATGTAAAAGATATCGGAGATTATGTGCATGAGTTTTTGCTTCCCAATCTGCAAAACAGCTACAAGCATGCAAAGAAGTACCTTCCCAATACTTCAAGACGAAATATTTATTGCATAAAAAAACACTTAGCAGATCTTGTGGACGATCAGCAATTTGTAAAAATATCCAACGGCGAAGATTTGGGTTCAGAGTTTTTCACTAAGTATGAAGCTCTGTTTTTGGCTATGGAAAGCTTAAACCTTATTTATTCGTTTTGCATAATTATGAGGTCAAAGCTTACCAAGTCGGGTCTGTACTACTCAAAGGCTATTGCACCTATAAACAATATAATAAAGCTTATTCCGCCGATACAAAGAGAAGTAAGGAATTCAATGGAACTCGACCAAAGCACAAGACACTATAATATCTAACGTAGCCTTTAGGGTATAATGCTTATTGTTTTTTAAACATACGAAAAACAGCAGATGTAAGGAGTATGCCGAACGCTATTGCTGTTGCACTTGTAATTGTTTCAATGCCCCTGTTTGCTGCCTCCGACAAATTGCTGCCAGCTATATATTGAATAGTGTTATACGCAGCTATACCAGGTACCAGAGGGAATATGCCCGTTATGGAAAATACTGTTGCCGGAGCTTTGCGTACCCTTGCAAGAATCTCACTGTAGAGACCAACTGCAACAGCTCCTAAAAAAGATGAAAAAATCATATCTGATGAAACATTATAAACTCTGCTGTAAACAAACCAGCCAAGAGTGCCTGACAATCCAACCCATATCAGATTTCTTTTTTCTACATTATATAGTATACCCGGACAAATACTTGCTATAAAAGCGAACATTATTTCCACTACTTTTCACCTCAAATTCTTTTGCCTGAATGTTCAACACTACACAAGCAGCAAAGTGACCGCTAATCCATCAGGAAACCTGATGCTTTTAAGTGTCCCCATCTTTTGGTATGATCAATATCTGTCATAATCTAAAAAGCAATACAGCGTAATCCCACTGATAATGTAATTGCAACACCTGTACCAACTGCAACCGCTATAAATATTGCTTCCGCAAACCTGAACTGGCTTGAAACTATGTCTCCGTATAGGGCATCTTTTAAAGCATTGGTTATCGCAACTCCGGGAAGTAAAATGATTATGGACGCAATGATTATTTTGTATATATCAAGAAAAGGGAATACCTGTTTTATTAAAAGACTTACCCCCGCCGCAACAATTCCTGATGCAAAATAATCAAAAAAGTGGAATACTCCTGCATGAGAAAGCTTCTCTTTTGAAATAAAAATAAGCATGCTAATAAAAAAAGAAGCTATCGAATCATATATACTTCCTTTAAAAAGAAGGGAAAAAGCAAATGCTGTTGCGCCTGCTGCAATAAGCCCTGCTGTGAATCCGGAACCTTTTTCATTCTGTATTTGACTTAAAATATTTACTGCGTCGTTATATAAAATTGTTTTCTTTTGCAGGTCTCTCGAAAACGAATTTATCATTTCTATCCTTTTAAGATTAACACTTCTTTCCTTTATCCGCCTAATAAAAGAAACGGGTTCCCCGTCGCTGCCTATTACTGTAATAAATATCCCTGTAGGAAGTGCAAACACTTCTGCTTTTACATTATAGCTATTTGATATTCTATGTACAGTATCTTCAACCCTATAAATCTCTGCACCGCTTTTTAGCAGAATTTCGCCTGCTTTAAGAGCAACATCCATAACTTCATTTGTTTTCATTTTCATGTCCGTCTCCTGTTTTCATATCCGTCTGTGCTCATATTGAATGCAATAAATATTTTACATCGCACTTCAATTTATATATATTTCAACATACAAAATAAGATTTGTCAAAACATCTGTTGCATGTCAAAAAAAGCCTTCTAAATTATAACCCAATGCTATTTGAGCCTTTTTCTTTTGTGAAATTCGCATACAACTATGTACTATAGATTTAAAATTATGATTAAAAGTCATTATTGGAATTAATGACATAAAATACACGACATAAAATCATGACTATCTTTTAAAAATATTACATGAGGTGATATATAAATGAAGAAAAAAATTCTATTAGCATTTTTGTCAGTATTGATGTTTACAGCACCAGTATTTGCACAGTCCCAGGTATATACCATAAAATCAGGCGATACCATGTGGAAAATAGCAGTAAAACATCAAGTGGGCACAAGCGAACTTATTTCGGCAAACCCACAAATTAAAAACCCTGCATTGATTTATCCCGGACAAAGAATAAACATTCCCAGTATTGATGATGTCAAATCACAGGAGAATGAAGTTATTAGGCTTGTAAACGTGGAGAGATCAAAAAGAGGCCTTCAGTTGCTAAAAGCCAACTGGCAATTGTCAAGAGTTGCAAGGTACAAATCTCAGGATATGATAAACAAAGGGTATTTTTCCCATACTTCTCCTACTTATGGTTCACCCTTTAAAATGATGGAGTCTTTTGGTATAAGGTTTTCTGCAGCAGGAGAAAATATTGCAATGGGACAGAGAAGTCCAGCAGATGTTATGAATGCCTGGATGAACTCACCAGGTCATAGAAACAATATCTTAAGTCCTTCATTTTCTGAAATTGGTGTAGGCTTTGCTAAAGGAAGCAATGGAAGGCTTTATTGGACACAAATGTTCATTAAACCGCTTTAACAGGGAAAGTTAAAAGATGGCTCTCATCCCTCCGGGATCAAAGCCATCTTTTTTACATATTGCAAAGCAAAATCCTTCTGTTTTAAAAATCTGTTGCTTTTATTCAATTATTATTACAGCACTTTTTCCTACCTCAGTCCAATCATAGAGAAACTTTGCATGGCTTGTATAGTTCCTGACACACTTATGGGACAAGGGTACAGTACCTATTGTATGCAGGTACTCCTGCATGCCCGGGTCAATTCTCTTACCGTCCTTATGGATAAATCCGACAGGAACGCCGTGAATATATGCTCCGCCGTTAAATCTTATTCCATAAGGGGCATACCCTGAAATGGCTTTTGTAACATCATCAAGATACAAAAACCTGTTTACCTTTTCAATTACCATATAATTTCCCAAGTCGGTGGGCAGTTTGAAAGCTGCCTTCGCTCCGGTTGTCGCATAAGTATACGATATCAGATTCCATTTTTCATCGATATACTCAAAAACCCCTTCGTTTTGGTTTCTTCTATCAACCACAACAACCTTTGTCAGTTTTTCCACCGACTCTCTGAATGAGACATATTTTTTCTGTACGTAGTACTCTCCTTCAAAGTTTAAAGTCCTCACTTTATAAAAACTATCAGTTTCATCAAGCACCGATACAAGAGTACCGTCCGAAATATATCTGAAACCTGAATTGAGCTTTGCTTCATAATATGCGGGTGCTGACTGATATCTCATTGTACCGAAATCATCCTGAGTTCTTCCTTTGTGAAGAGGAGCCACTCCAACTCTGTTCTGGTAATTTGAAATATATGCCGTTGAATTACTATCAATCTCGTCCTTTAAACTGTTAATTCCTTCAACCATTTTTCTGAATTGAAAGGTTCTCGGTTCTGCAAGTTTTGCAAATATATAACCTGTTTGTACCGTATCACCCTTCTTAAATGTGACCTTATACCAACTGTCACTTTTATACTGGTTTAAATATTCACCTTTTACCTCCGAAATTAAATTTATCTTCTCAAAATTATGAGCCTTTCCTATAATTTCGGCAGTCGTTGCAGGCTTTTCCCTTATATTTAGCGTAGTACTTAGTATCAATAAGTAATCCGTCGGAACATCATATTTGTCATATTTTATATTCTTTGCTATGGATTCAGGAATTTTTGATTCAAAAACAACCAACACATCATCATCATCTTCTTCTTCGTGTTTCTCATCTCCACTTCCATCTTCCTCTGTCAGATCCTGCGGATTTATCTCTATATCCGATTCATTGTTTAATGGTTCATTTCCAACATTTGTACCGGGCATTTCAATTTTTTCATGTTCTGGCTCAACACCATAAACATTATCATAAACATTGTCGACCACACTTGGTTCCATATTGGAAAGTCTTTCTTCACAAGACGTCAAAAGGAGTAAGGTTGTAAAAAATATTATTATCATTATCTTCTTCATAGTAGGAACCCCCTTTCTAACATTAATACCCCCGTAGTTTGCAACGAAATCACCAAATCCTTGGATTCAAATAAGCGTTAAGTGAAAATTATAAAGAAAATTGAAGTGCGATACAAAATCTTTATCGCATTCAATATAGTCTATTTATTTCTCTTTATGTTTGTTTCTCTTTATTTGACGTAAACTTGCAAAAAAATGTTCCGCTCCGGTAAGTATTAGGGATTTAGGCAGAATAAGAGAGTTATGCAAGAGTTGTTTTTTACCACTTCTTGTACAGAAATAACATATGCTATATTATTAATCGGCATTTTCACCATATAATATAACTTTAAAGTACCAATTGCTAAGTGGATTGTTAATTCCATGTTAAATTTCTTTTTTAGGTTGTCCTTTTTATTGTATACGTGTTAAAATTAATATGGTTTTTAACATAAATTTAATAATCATGTTAAGCCTTTTATTTTTTTAAAGGGGGTAGATTTATTAATGTCAGAGTTATCTGAAATATTGTTTGGTCTATTCGGCGGTCTCGCAGTGTTTATATACGGTATGAACTTAATGGGCGATGGACTTCAAAAAGCAGCGGGAGAACGCATGAGGCGTATACTGGAAATACTGACAAGTAATCCTCTCATGGCCGTACTTGTAGGGGCTCTTGTAACCTCACTTCTTCAAAGCAGTAGTGCTACAACAGTTATGGTGGTTGGTTTTGTCAGTGCAAGGCTAATGACCCTTCCTCAGGCAATAGGTGTTATTATGGGAGCTAATATAGGGACAACCATGACCGCACAGTTAATTGCATTTAACCTTGGTGATTATGCCTATCTAATAACAGCTGTAGGTTTCATTTTTTATTTCTTTTTCAGTAAAAAAATTATTAAATATCTTGGACAAACTGTTTTTGCTTTTGGTCTTTTATTTATCGGTTTAGAGACAATGAGCAGCGTAATGACTCCTCTTGCTCAAAGTCCCGTATTTGAGAATATGATATACCAGCTAAAGGACTACCCTGTCTTAGGACTTGTTACAGGTGCCCTTATGACCTTGGTGGTTCAAAGTAGCAGTGCGACAATTGCCGTTCTTCAAAATATATCCGCACAGCCCAATCCAGATGGAGGAGCTATAATAAACCTTACCACTGCTCTTCCTATATTGTTCGGGTGCAATATAGGAACTACTATAACAGCTATACTCGCAGCCATTGGAGCAAGCGTAAATGCAAAAAGGACTGCTGCCGCACACTCAATATTCAATATATTTGGCTCGATAGTCTTAATGTTTTTTATAAGCCCATTTGCTTCATTAGTTTCAATGATTTCACCTAAGGGTCCTGAAGTTGAAATTATCAGAAGGCAGATTGCAAATGCGCATACTTCATTTAATATTATAAATACAATACTCTGGATACCCTTCATCTTTGTACTGGCAAAAATGGTTACATTCCTTGTGAGAGGTAAGGAGGATACGCTTGAAAACAGAGTATTATACCTTGACCATAAAATTCTTGGCAATCCCACTATAGCAATGGATCTTGCTACAAAGGAACTGACCAGAATGGCTACATTGGCTCAGCAAATGATGGAGAATGCCAAGGATGCATTTGTTAATGAAGATATGACATGCGCAAAAAGAGTATCTGAACTAGAAGACGTGGTGGATATGCTCCAGACTGAAATAGTAAAATATCTTTCTACCATGCTGTCCAAGGCTACACTTACAGAGCGCCAGTCAATAAGGTTGGCAGAACTTATGCATGTGACAGGCGATATTGAACGCATGGGCGACCACTGCAAAAACATTTCCAAGTTTGCCATTCAGAAGAAGGATGAAAAACTCCCCTTCTCCCAAGAAGCAATTACAGATATATCAAATGCATTTAACATGCTTAACCAGATGGTTGATGATACAATAACGTCTTTAAGTACTGACAACACTTCCCTCGCAAAGAAAGTTCTATCGGAAGAATATGAAATAGATAATGTTGAAGAACAACTTCGTTCAAGGCATATTGAAAGATTAAATAACGGACTTTGCAATCCTACATCGACAATCATTTTTATTGAACTTATACATAATCTTGAAAGAATAGGCGATCACTGTAACAATATTGCCGAAGCAGTACTTCATGACCTTGAAAACATTCCCAAACACAGTGAGCAGCAAATGAAACCACAAGAAAACACATAATTTTGAAATAAAATAGGAGTACCTATCGAGGGTACTCTGTTTTACTTCTTTCATTTCGCTCCAAGGGATCTAATAAGAAATATATTAAAGCAAAAAAATTGAGTATCCATTGGGGACACTCAATTTTTTTGCCTTCTTCTGTTTCAGGAGTTGTATTAATTCAACGGAACAGAAATATAAAATATTGTACCCCTTCCTTCCTCCGATTCAAACCACATATCCCCACCGAACTGACCCTTTATGGATGAGTACGACATAAAAAGCCCCAATCCAGTCCCGTTTTTTCCTTTTGTCGTTACCATTTCATTAAAAAGCTTCTCTTGTATGTGTTTAGGTATACCTCTTCCATAATCCCGTATTTTCAGCACCAATCTGTCAGCATCTTTGTTTACAACAAAATCAATACCCAAAGTTTTTCTGTTATTCGTACTGTACGACTGAATTGCGTTTATAATCAGATTATCTATAATCTGAACCATGCTGCCCATATTCCCGCTTATTTTCAATTCAGCAACATCCGGATTCATCTTAATGTTCAGACTGCAATTATTGGATTTCAACGGATATTCCATAAGCACCCAAACTGTTTTAACCAGTTCGTCTACAGTAAAAATAGTGGTTTCATCTGCAGAAAAACTCGTCACCTGACCTTTTATTGCACAAAGCATATCAGACATATAGGATATCTGTGGTGTTATCTGACTTATCCACTTTTCCATATCCTTTACAATTTCAAAATGATCTTCCTGTGTTACATCGGAATCTTCAATAGAATTATCATATTCATCTGCAAGGTCTGTAACAGCGTCTACAGCTCCAGATATAGACATAATCGGCGTACGCAGATTATGAGCTACACCTCCAATCATCTGACCCAATGTCGCCAGTCGTTCTAACTGCACCAGCTTTTCCTGGGTTATTTGCAATTTTTCATTTGTGTCCTTCAGCTCTTCCATAAGATTTTTATATACGGTAAGATTTTTATTTGATGATATAGTATTATAGGTCATAAAAGATACCAGAACTGCATTCAGCAACATAAACAACATGTGGTTTGTACTTTCTAAAACTCTGCCATAATACACTATCATATAAGCCAGCAGTAAAAAGGCCGCAGTAATACAGATAAAAATCCGCAACATAGATAAGCGGCTCATATTGCTCGGAAATTTCTTTATAATCTTTTTATTCTTTATGATAATAACAAGCACAACCAAATAAACAATACTGGCAATCAGACCCAAAATATAAGCTGCCTTATTTTGTATCCGCATTATCTCATTAATAGGTACTTCTGTAATTATGTGCGCTGTTAGCAATCCCAAAATCTGAGTAGAGAGGACTACTGTAATATTATAAAGTCCCATAGATAAAATCGACTGCTTTAAACCCATGCCGGTAAATCGCTTTAAAACCAATGTAATAATTATAAATGCAACCATATCATCAACAGGTACTTCACCTAAACCTGCTAATTTCAGCAACAACTCTACTGACAAAAATATTACTGCACATACTATTGCCAGTTTGAAACGTGAAAACCTGCTCTGCACTTTTGTGGTATAAAGCATACTGCATATAACCGGTGCAAAGTACATCATAACTCCATCATAAAGCAGTGAAGACAAACTATAAAACACTAAGTCACTCATGTGCTACCCCTTCTATATATGTTCTTCAGCATAACATGGTACTGATATGTAAAATATTGAACCCCTTCCTTCCACCGATTCAAACCACATATCCCCTCCGAACTGCCCCTTTACGGATGAATATGATATAAAAAGCCCCAATCCCGACCCACTCTTTCCCTTTGTTGTTGCCATTTCCTTAAAAAGTCTCGTTTGAATATGTGTTGGGATACCTCTTCCATAATCCCTTATTTTAAATATAATAGAATCTTTATCAATATTTATGGTAAAATCAACACCCAACAGGCTTTGCTTATTCAAGTCGTATGATTGTATTGCGTTTATTAAGACATTGTTAATTATCTGAACCATACTATTTATGTTTCCGCATATTTTAGCTTCCAAAACCCCTCTGCCCGTCTTAATATTCAAGTTGCAACCACTTGCTTTCAGCTGGTATCCCATAAGGACACGAACAGTCTTTAACAAATCATTTACCGAAAAAATTGTGGACTCCCCGTATGAAAAATTTGTTACTTGACCTTTTACTGCAGTAATCATATCCGACATATATAACATCTGAGGTTTTATCTGTCCCAGCCATTTTTTCATATCCCTCGCAATCTCATGATGGTCTTCCTTTGTAACTTCATTATCTCCTATTGAACTATTATATTCCTTAACCAGATCTGAAATCTCATCTACTGTTCCGGATATTGACGCTATAGGGTTTAATAAATTATGGGCTACACCTCCTATCATCTGTCCTAAAGTTGCCATACGTTCCAATTGTATCAGCTTTTCCTGTGATGATCGGAGCCTTTCAATTGCTACTTTTCGCTCTTCCATAAAAGTTTTATACATGAAGAGATTTTTACTTGTGACAAAGAGATCAAAAAGCATAAAGGATAAAAGTGCTGTATTAGCTGTAAAGAGTCCAATATCCTTAATATTTTGAGTTATATAACGAAAATACATAAAGTTATAGCTTATCGCAAACAAAGTAACAACTACGTAAAACAGCATTCTCGTTGACAATATTAAATTTGCTTTTTCAGGAAGTCTTTTTATTATTTTATTGTGTTTGAGAATCCACATAATAAATGTTAAACATGTAATAAAAATCAATATACTCAGAAGATACGCCTTTTTACTTTCAATTGATATAAAGCTTGAAATGGATATAAAACTTGGAACAGACATTTTATATACAAGGCAAACTGTTGAAACAGCCAAAGCCTGTGTTACCGATACAATCACCAACAAGTATAAGCCAAAAGACAAGATTAACTTTCTGTAACTTAAGCTTAAATAAAATTTATATGCCAGAACAATAACAATAAAAGATACAATATCTTTTATAAATAAAGCGATTCCCAGATACCTTATTATCCACTCAGCCATTATCATAATTATCCATACAGACACAGCCAATATAAAGCTTTTGGAAATGCTTTTTTTTTCTATATCACACAAAAGACTGCAAAAAAAAGGTATATACATTAGCATAGTAAGATCTGCTACAAAAGATGTCAAAATATAAAATAAGAAATTATTCATTCAATACCTCTGCAAATTTACATTTATTACTCAACTTTCCCACAGTATTTATGGGCTCTTTGCCACTAACGTAGCATTGCTCACCGCGGTCAAAAAGTAAACTTTTTGCCCTTAACTTGTGAGCAACCAGAGCCTCAAAATACTATAAGTGGGAAAGTTGAGTTTATTACTTTAAGATTTGGGTGGTACAGGTACTGCTATGCTTCAGTTTTTCATAATCATTAGCAATACAAATTATATACTTAAAATTATATCTCTGCAACATAAAAGGTTAATGCTGGTTTTTTGCTGGCAGAAAAATAAGTCTGAATCTTTATTGACATATAAAAATTTTGTTAATTCTGCACAATTTGGACAAGCAAAATTTTGTACACTTTTATAAATTTATGTAGTATAATATTAAATAGAAACTGATGCCCCGTGTCAGAATTCCTTTAGAAAAGCGGGGCACAAGCATATGGTGTGTATTTTTAATACTTTGAAAAGCTGGAAATTATCACTGTTAAAAAGCGCCAGCTATGCCTTATGAGTAGTCAATCAGTTTTAGCAAGAAGTCAAATATTTTTAAGCTTTCAGGAGGATAAAATAAACAGTAAATGTGATATCTATTTGTAATTTTGATTATTTATTCTACTGGTATTTTTAGATTTCAAAACTAAACGTTAAGTCTTAGAGATTACATATTTTGAACATTACTTGAAGTTTTTTGTGTTTGTTTCAGAAGAAAATACGATAGAAAATACATATAAACCCACTTTACATTTGTTTAAAACATCTCTAAGTTCCCATGTTAAGTTTTGCTTCTAATGAGAGGTTTATTCAGTAAAATAAATATCCTACTTTTTATACTTAACAACTCAACTTTTCCACTTATAGTGTTTTGAGGCTCTGGTTGCTCACAAGTTAAGGTCAAAAAGTTTACTTTTTGACCTCGGTGAGTAATGCTACGTTAGTGGCAAAGAGCCCATAAATACTGTGGGAGAATTGAGTTAATAATTAACATATAGAGCAAAGGCAGGAAATACTTTTTTGCCTGTTTTTGCAGTTTTATTTAAACAAAAACTGTTAACACGCATCGGTATCAATAAGTTTCAAAAGACAAGGAGTGATGCTGGCAATAAAATTATATGCAATTTTATGCAACTCGTATTTACTAATTGATTTTAAAAAGGGAGGCCAATTATGAAGGTAAAACTCAAAGTCCTAGTTTCGTTGTTTTTGTGTTTTCTACTAATTTTAGGACAGCTTCCGCCGGGACTGGCAGTACAAGCTGCAGACAGCGGAACTGAATCTCTAGTGTTTGAACCCTCCGAATACAGCGTATTCGAAGATGTTTATGGCAGTCCAACGCCTATTCCCACATCGATACCAACCCCCATACCGACACCGACCATAAGTCCGACACCTCAAAATCCAGTTATCTCTGGTCTTGTCGAACTTCCGTCCGGTTATGTTGCTCCTAGTGGGGGGTTAAGTGTCACTGTTTATGCAATAGACGGTAAAACAAGTAAATATTCAAGTGTCAAAATAGCTGCAGGACAGAACTCTGCAGCATATTCCATTACAGTTCCCCGGAATGAAGCAACCTCTGGCTACCGTGTTAAGTATTCCACATCATATGATGTATATGCTTCCGAAGGCTTTTACAGTTCTGGCGGAACAGTCAAGGATTCCGAATTATCTGATCTTATTGATGTTAGCAGCACCAGCAAGGATGATATTAACCTTACACTTATACCAAATAAAAAAATAAGTGGTACAGTTTCACTACCGGAAGGAGTTGCTCCCGAAGGCGGAGTTGATGTTTCACTGTATGCAACAAACGGCAAAAGCAGTACTAATAAAAAGGCATTTAAAATAGAAGCTGGTAAAAGCTCTGTAGCATATACGCTTTACATTGGAGAAGTCTCAGGCTATGCAGTAAAATACGAGACAAAAAACAATGAATATACAGCTTCAGGTTTTTACAACGAGGAAGGTGAAAATGATACTGTAAGAATTATATCCACTGCAACCAAGCTTAATACCACAAGTTCTGATTTAGACGGTATTAACTTTGCCCTTATACCCAAAAAAGTGATATCAGGTAATATCCTTCATCCAAATGGTCCCGCACCAACCGGTGGAGTAACAGTGAAAATAACGGCCGAGTGCGGATCGGATAAAATAACAGAAACCCTCAATTTTGATGAAGGTTTAAGCTCTTTACCTTACACATTGAAGGTTCCGCCGAACAGCAAAGGGACAGGCTACACAATTAGCTGTACAACACCTAATGATATAAAATATCTTTCCCCTGCATATTACCAATCAGGCGAACCCTATCTGGTAAGATCCGAAACACTGGCAACCCTTATAGATGTAAGCTCTGAAAGCGAGGAAAATCTGGACCTTCCTTTAGCACCAAAAAGGATAATAAGCGGAACAATATCGCTACCGGAAGGGAACTCCCCCGACGGTGGCATAGGTATAAAAATAAATGCCGTATACGGCTCTGACAAAGCAAGCACAGACGTAACTATACCTGCAGATAGCAACTCAGCAGAGTACACCTTATACGTTCCCGAAGGTTCTGCCTATACAGTAAGCTACTCTATAAAAAACGAGGCCTACGTTGATGTTGGCTACTACAACAATTTGGATACTGTAAGCGAAAGTAATGCTGCTACTACTGTTGACACTGTTTCTGGAGATCAGCATGGAAAAAACATGATGCTTATAGCCAAACGACGTGTAGAAGGCACGGTATACCTTCCTTCTGGAAAGGCACCTGCAGGAGGTCTTAATGTAGATGTCCACGTTTCCAATGGCACTAAAAAAATCGGAAGTAAAAGTATTATAATAGATGAAGGAGAAGATTCGGTCTCATACTATGTATATGTCCCTACAGGTTCGGGATATAATGTACGTTATGAGGTGATTAACAACCTGTATGTAAAAACGGCTTACTATAACAATAACAGCATGGTCAGGAATCTGAGTTCAGCCACTTTAATTAATGTTGACACCGACAGACCCGGCATTAACCTTACGATAATGGAAAACCGCACCATAAGCGGTGTTTTATCCATGCCGTCGGGGGTTGCTCCTGTTGACGGTATAAGCTTCAAAGTTTCAACCTCATCAGGTTCAGATAAAGCAGAAACCACCGTTACCATACCCGAGGGTGATGACTCAGTGCCCTATGAACTTAATGTACCTTCAAACGATGGTTACATAGTAAAGGTTGAGCTGTTAACCTTGGATGCAATTTACATGAACACACAGTATTACAGTGACGGAGGTACAGTTTACAACCTGGATTCGGCACATCCTGTCAGCACATCCAGCGAAAGTCAAACAGATATAAACATAGGTCTTCTCGAAAAAAGAACCGTCACTGGAACAATATCTCTTCCACCAGGTATGCCGGAATCCTATGAAGGCTGGATATTCACCTTTGATATAGATAAAAGAATAACAGAGGTTATAATTGAGCCCGGAAAGAGTTCAGCCAATTACAAACTATACTTTAATCCCGGCAAATACAACATCGGCTATGAATGCGGTAAGGACAGCGTATTTGTTTCTCCCGGCTATTACAGCACCGGAGGCACTGTTACAGACAAGACAAAAGCAGCTTTGGTGGATGTAACAGAAGGAAATCAGCCAGGTATCAACATTGTACTGCTCCTCAAGAAAACAATCTCTGGTAAAATAATGCTTTCAACAGGCAAAGCTCCTGAAAAAGGCTATACTATAACACTAAAGGCTTCAAATGGAATAGATACAACAAGCTCCAATTTTACGATATATGAAGACGAGCAATCGCGAGATTACACGCTGTATGTACCCCCAGGGGACAAATACAAGGTTTGGTATGAAATTTCCAAGGACTATGATTATAATTTTGTAAGTCCGATGTACTATAACTCTGACGGTATGGTGAGAGATTCCAATTCGTCCTCCTTAATGGATCTACGTACCGACAATAAAACAAATATTGACTTGACCCTTATTGAAAAACGTATAATACGCGGTAACGTCCTACTTCCTTCAGGAATTGCCCCAAGCGGAGGTATGAATTTAAAAGTTAAAGCTTCCAACGGTAAAGATACCGATGAGGTATCCGTGTCTATCCCTGAAGGAGCGGGAAGTGCAGAATATCAATTGCTTGTCCCTGCAGGCAAAGACTATAAGGTACAGTATACTTTGGATGCAGGTGGAGATTATGCTTCAGGCGGATACCACGGTGTCGGAGGCACAACCCTGAATGTCAGTGCAGCGGCATTATTGGACACCACAGTCGGAAACAAAAACAATATAAATTTGACACTCATACAAAACAGGATAATAAGCGGTAAATTGTCATTACCCTCTGGTGCCAAAGCCTCCAGCAAACTTAGTGTCAAGGTATATGCATCAAAAGACCATTTTGTCAACGTTGATATACCTTCTGGCAACAACTCTGCTTCATATACCCTTAAGGTTCCACCAAACGTGGAAGGTTCAGGATATAAAGTCTATTACACTATGTCTGCAAATGCAAATTATCTATCCACCGGCTACTATATGAATGCAGGAATGACAAAAGATGAAGCAAGTGCTGACCTGGTTGATGTGAGTAGCTCAAACAAGGAAATAAATCTTATGCTTATTTCCAAGAGCAGCATAAGTGGGGTTATTTCCCTGCCTAAAGGTACTGCTCCTCAAGGCGGAATAAGTGTAACAGTAAATGCAAACAACGGAAAGGATTCAGGTTCTATAAAGGTTATAATTGCTGAAGGTACAGCTTCAATACCCTATACCATTAATGTACCCGCCGGAACCGATTATAAAATCAAGTACAATGTAGCAAATACAGCTTATATTAAGGAAGGATATTACAGCGGATCTGCTACTACAAGAGATGCAACCAAGGCTTCTTCAGTGGATGTAGGCAACGAAGGCAAAACAGACATAGACCTTGAACTTATTGCCAAAAGTAAAATTGAGGGAACAATAACACTCCCAAAGGTTGCTCCTGCTGGAGGATTAAAAGTTACCATCAGAGCTATAAACGATGCTGAAAATGAAAACGTACAAGTTATAGTTCCCCAAGCTGTGAAGTCTATACCATATACTCTTTATGTACCAGCTGGAAGCGACTATAAGGTTCAATACGAGATAACAGACAAAAGCTATATGCCTCTAGGATATTACGGAAACTTAGTAACCACTCTTGAGGAGTCCGCAGCTAAGCCGGTTGATGCCACTAATGATATTGATTCAATTAATATAAATCCTATTGCCAAAAGAGCCATTGCAGGTTACGTTAAACTTCAATCAGGGGTAGCACCTGCTGGAGGAATAGAAGTAACTGTAAATGCAGTAGCCGACAAATCCATTATGGACTCAGCCAAAATAACAATTGCTGAAGGCTTGAATACTTCCCCGTACACTCTATATGTACCTTCCGGGGAAACAGTTGTCATACAGTATACAACCATTAACACAAGCTTTATAAGTCCCGGCTACTACTCACAATCGGGCACAACCGAGCTTGACGGTTCGGCAACCCCTCTCAAACTAACTGGGGATCTTGAAAGCATTAATATGACTCTTCTGCCGAAAAGCATAATAAGCGGTACGATATTTATACCAGAAGGTGTTGCTCCCATAAGCGGTATAGATGTCAATTTGACAGCATCCAATTCTTCAGGCAGTATAAGCTTCAAACTGACTATACCGGAAGGTCATAACTCTGTACCTTATACCATCTATGTACCTTCCGAGGACGGATATACACTGAAATACAATACCTCAGCGGAAAAGTACGTAGCAGAAGGCTATTACAGTATAAACGGAACAACCAGAGATGTATCGAAAGCTAGCCGTTTGAGTACAAAGACCTCTAATCAGGTTGGAATCAACGTTGGACTGATACCTAAAAAAATTATCAGCGGACGTATTTCCATACCAAAAGGCATTGCCCCTTTTGGAGGAATAAAGCTCAAACTTGAAGCATCAAACGGTAAAGACAGCGGCTCTACCAACATAGTAATATCTGAGGTGAGCAGTTCTGCTTCCTACGAGCTTTATGTCCCCGCCGGTTCGGACTACCTGTTGAGCTATAAAATAACAAATCCCGACGGAAAATATCTTTATCCCGGGTATTACAACCTGGTTGAATCTGAAAGGGATAAAGAAAATGCAACTTTGCTTGACCTTTCCGAAAAGGACGCTTTAGGAACTAATATGACCCTTATAGAAAACAGACTTGTATCAGGAGCTATAACGCTTCCTTCAGGTACAGCCCCAACCGGAGGTCTGACCATAAGCATTACTGCTTCAAATGACCGTGACATCATCAAGACATCGGTTGTAATGACACAGAAAAGCAGTTCTGCAAATTACAAGCTATACCTTCCCGAAGGTTCCGACTACATTATAGGCTATACAATAAACCATGAAAATTATCTTTCGGGATTCTATAACACAAATGGAACTGTACTTGCTAAAGACGAGGCCTCAACTTTCAATGTCGCAAAGGAAAACATTTCGGGTCTTAACATACAGATGATTGCCAAAAGAATAATAAGCGGTACTGTTTCACTGCCTAACGGTGATTTGGCACCATCCGGCGGAATAAGTGTTAAAGTTTTCACCGGATCCTATTCAACAAACGTTACAATACCGCAAGGTGAAAGCTCTGTTGCTTATACTTTAAGGACATCTCCCAATAAATCCGACTCAGGCTACATTGTTCAATACACACTGTCTTCGTCCTCCAAATACGCTCTAAACGGCTATTACAGCACAGAAACAACAGTTGCAGGAAGTCAGACTGCCTCTCCTGTTGACGTAAGTAGCAGTGACGCATCAAACATAGATATGACCATAATAGACAAGCGGATTATTAACGGCAAAATCAAGCTACAGTCAGGAAAAGCTCCTGAAGGAGGCATAAAAGTGACCATATCCGCCGATGGTACAAAATTCTCAACAGATGTTACCATCCCTTATGGTACAAGTATTGCCGAATATGACCTTAAGCTTGACCCTAACAAGTTTGGAAACGGATACAAGGTCAAATACTCCGTGGATTCCAAATATGGCTATGTCTCAACAGGCTATCACAGCGTTAACGGCACAGTTCTTGCCAATAAAGAGGCAACACCGGTGGACGTTTATTACGTTAACCAAAATATAGGCGAGCTTCTTATAATGAGCAATAACTACATAAAAGGTACCATGTCACTTCCGCTCGCTGGCGCATCAGCACCAAATGGAGGTATGCCGGTAAGCATTATTGCTGAAAACACCATAAATAAAACAAGTAATTCTGTAGATGTAACAATACCAGAGGGTGAGAAATCAGTTGAATACGTGCTGAACCTTCCTCCGGGATCAAACTACAAGCTTTATTATAAAACCATCAACAACAAGTATGTTGAATGCGGGTATTACAGCACCTCAGGAACAGTTTCAGACCCTGCAAAAACAGAATTACTAAGCGTTAGCGGAAACATTGAAGGAAAAGACCTATGTCTGATATCTAAGAAATCAATATCAGGTCAGGTTTTAATGCCTTTTGAAATGCAAGCTCCCGCTTCAGGAATCCAGATAGAAGTAATAGCAGAGAATAAAGTGTTTAAAGATTCCGTTTTCGTGACAATTCCCGGAAACAATGAATCTAAGAACTATACCCTGCTTATGCCTCCTGCTTCCGACTACAAATTGTACTACAAACTGTCATCATCAGAGCAATATGTTAATCAGGGATACTTTTCAAATGTTGATACAAAGCTTGAGCAAAATGAAGCAACACTTATAGATATCAGCGTTAACGATAAGCCTGACGCAGACATTACGCTCATTAAAAACAGTACAATAGGCGGAAGTATACTGCTCCCTACCGGAAGTACCGCACCAAACGGTGGCATTGACGTAACAATAAGTGCCACAAGCGGTAAATGTTCCAACAAGGTAAATGTCCTGATTCCAGAAGGAGAAAGCTTTATTGACTACTCCCTGGCTGTCCCGCCAACATCAGGATACAGTGTGTCATATAAGGTCTCAAGCGACCTTGATTACGTTACTACAGGTTATTACAACATTGTTGAAACTACTATAGACAAGAGACAGGCAAGTCCTATTGATTTGACTTTCGATGACAATAAGAGCATTAACTTTACACTTATACATTACAACTCAATAAGCGGAAACATATCGCTTCCAGAGGGGAATGCTCCTTCCGGCGGAATTACCGTAACTGTATTTGCCCAGAATTCCTCAAAAAACATCCGGGAAACTACAGTTACAATACCCGAATCAAAAAGCTCTGCCGAATTTAATATTTATGTTCCCGATGGCACAGGCTATAAAGTATCTTATGTAATGGCACCAAACGCAAAATATGCCGACAAGGGATTTTTTACTCCTTCCGGCACAGTGCTTGATGAAAATTCATGTGTTCCACTTGATATAATCGGAGCATCAAGCCCAGACACCAATATTACTCTTATAGCCAAAAGGATCATCAGCGGTACTCTATCCCTGCCTGATGGAGAAAAAGCACCTTCAGGAGGAATAACCGTAGAAATAAGTGCAATTGACGGTGACACTAAGACTGTAACAATACCTGCCGGAAGCAGTTCTGTTGAATACAGTTTGAATGTTCTGCCCAATACAGTTGGTTTTGGATACAGAGTCAAATTTGAAACAGTTAAAAACTACAACTACATAAACTACGGCTACTACAGTGCTTATGGATGCGTAAGAGAAGAAAGGAATGCACATCCTGTAGATGTAAGCATCGGCAATGCTGAAAACATCGATCTTTTGATATCAAAGCACCGTACCATAGAGGGAAGCATTTCCGTCCCGGGGGGTGTTGCTCCTGAAGCCGGAATAACCTTAAGCATTATAGCCTCAAATAACATTGACAGTGCTGAAACATCGGTATTTATACCCGGAGGTTCTGACCATGCTACCTACAAATTGTCCATACCTCCGAACGACGGAAACAATCCGTATAAGGTAAGGTACGAAAACTGGCTGAACAACAGCTTTGTAACAGTCGGTTACTATAGTACTGAAGATGGAATGGTCAAAAATAGCAGCATGGCTTCTGATGTCAATGTCAGAGAAGAAAACAAGAAAAACGTAAATCTCACATTGATCGGCAAAAAGGTTGTATCTGGAACTATTTCCTTGCCTAACGGTGATACTGCTCCAACTGGCGGTCTCACAGTAACCATTACAGTAAAAAATGATGATGATGCTACGGCAACAACTGTAACCATTCCAAAAGGCGAAAATTCCCGTGAATATTCTATAAATGTTCCTGTTGGAAAAAACTATATGATTGGTTACGGAATAACTACCAAAAATGATTATGTTACATGGGGTTATTACAATAGTAGCGGAATGACATACATGCCTGATGACGCCGAGTTAATCAATATAGGCAGTGAAAACATAAGTGAAATTGACTTGACTCTGCTTACTAAAAAGACCATAAGCGGAACCGTTTCACTGCCTGGTGGCAACATGGCACCATCTGGCGGTCTCAAGGTTGAAATATATGCTGAAGATGCTGGTGATGCATGGGTAACCATCCCTTCCGGCGAAAACAGTATTGAGTACGCTATGAAAGTATTGCCCAATATCGAAGGAAAAGGATATAAAGTAAACTACAGAATTTCCTCCGAGTACGATTTTGTCAATTACGGCTATTACCACCAAGACGGTACAGTCAGAAACAGCAAGCTGGCACAACCCGTAATCGCCAATAACAGCGATGTATCCGATATTGACATAAAAATCATGAGGCCAAAAGCAATAGAAGGTACGGTTCAATTACCCGAAGGCATGAAAGCACCTCAAGGCGGTATAACAATTAATATTGCTGTTTTCAATGAAACTGATGGTGCGTCAACTGAAGTAAAAATACCTTATAATCAGAGTTCTGTTGAATATTCCATAAGCTTGCCTCCAAATGACCCGGGCTATGGATATAAAGTCAGATATGAAAACTGGTCAAATACACTGTACACAACTTACGGGTATCACGGTGATACAGAAACGACGGTAAACATATCCTATGCCAAGTTAGTGGATATACACACAGCAGATGCTTCTGGTATTGATATGACTCTTCTCAGGAAAAAGACAGTAAACGGAAAAGTTAAGGTGCCTGATAGCTATATCGTACCCCCAGAAGGACTCAATTTAATGGTATTTGTATCCAATGGCACAGAAACATATTCGACAATCATAACAATACCGTATAGTAAAACCGAGGCAAATTATTCGGTTCACGTAGAATCAGGCTCAGGGTATAGATTGTATTATTTCGCAGAATACAATGAAGACCTTATGATGTACGGCTATTACAGTAATTCCGGGGTAGTAACCGACCTTGACAAGGCTAAAGTATTCAAAGTCGATGAAGAAAACATTACAGGCATGAATCTTTCATTACTAGAAAAAAGAACTCTGTCCGGAACAATATCTGTTTCCGATACCGCATCCGAAACAGATGGAATAGAAATAATTGTGAGTGCTTCAAATGATCTGAATGTAAGCTCTACAAGCATTGTAATACCAAAGGGAGAAACATCCGCAGCATATACATTGAATCTTCCTGCCGGAGCAGACTACATTCTGAAGTATGAAACAGCTCCTCTAAAGGGCTTTGCACCTTTCGGTTACTATAGTCGTGACGGAATGGTCAGAAGCAATGAGAACGCAGAGCCTCTTGATTTAAGTACCGATAACCTCGAAGTCATGGATATGATGCTTATAGAAAACATGTCTATTAGCGGAAAAATAGAGCTCCCATTAGGCTTCGCACCAGAAAACGGTATTGAAGTAACAGTTACAGCCAGAGATAATACCAGCAGCACGTCGGATATAGTATTAATAGCTGAAGGTGAAAGGTCTGTAGAGTATACGCTAAGCGTACCACCTAATGTCATTGGTTCAGGTTATAAAGTCAGCTACAGTACAACATCCGAAGAATATGGTGCTTTAGGTTATTACAGCACAGCCGGTACTGTACCTTTATCAGAAAATGCATCAGCTGTTGATGTAAGCAGTGAAAGTGTTGAAAATATAAACCTTGTACTTATTAACAAAAAAACCATTAAAGGAAAAATCAGTCTTCCGGATGGAATGACAGCTGGCGAAGGTGGCTTGTATGTGAGTGTTCAAGCAATCAGTGAATCCATTAGTATGGATGATTCTGTGTCGGTATTGATACCTGAGGGTTCAAACAGTGCAGAATACTCCGTTAAAGTATCTACAAATGCTGAAGGCACAAGTTACAGAATATCCTATAGGGTAAGTGAAGGTCATGGACTTCTTACAGAAGGATACTACAACATCTCTTCAACAGTACCGGATATAAAGGTTGCATCAGCTGTTGATGTCAGAAACGGTGATTATTCAAACGCAGATATGGAACTGATTAAAAGCAGGAAAATATCAGGCACTGTATCCTTGCCGAACGATGGAAAGGCTCCAATAGGAGGAGTTGGTGTTACAGTATTTGCACTAAAAAATGAATACACAGGATATAAGGCAACCGCAGATGTTCTTATATCTGAAGGAAAAAATTCTGCAAAATATGAAATGTATGTGCCTGAGAGTATATCAAAGGTTACAGCACTTAAACTTGATGCATTTACAAATAACTCAACCACCGACCCTGTGGATGACTACTCAATTACCTCAGATGTATTCATACCTCTTTCAGCTAGCACGGCAAATTCCGATTACATACTTGGATACACTCTGAAAACAGGCAGCAGCTATTGCACAAATGGCTATTACTCACCTGATAAAACAGTTACTTCCGATACGAAGGCACAACCCGTTAGTGTTGAGGATGGAGATATTTCCGTTGATATAAGTCTTATACCGAATGAAAGATCCATAAGCGGAACAATAACTCTTCCTGCCGGAAAAACTGCTCCATCGGGAGGTATTACAATAACCGTTGAAGCAATTAACAATTATCTTGGGTATGTTCCCCAAAAGACTGTTACCATTGCACAGAACAAATCATCTGTCTCATATGAAATCCCTGTTCCTGTTGCTCTTGACGACTACTTTATAAAATACACTCTCAAGTCAAGCAAAGAGTATGTATCAAGCGGATTTTACGGAGAAGACGGCATAAAGGGAACTATCGAGAAATCCACGCCGGTTGATGTTTCAAAAGATAATAAATCGAGTATTGACTTAAAGCTCATTTCAGGTATAGCATTATCTGGTAATGTCCATCTGCCTTCGGGTCAAACTGCGGGAAACAGCGATATAAACCTTGTTATTAAAGCTGCCAATGAAAACCATGAAGTCTCGACCAATGTAATCATAGGAAAGGGCGGCACTTCGACAAGCTATGTACTGAATGTGCCAACCGGTTCGAAGTATGTTGTGAGTTACTCGGTTCAGTCTCTGTTTGGTGAATATGTTAAAACCGGATATTATAACACTGGTGCCACTACACCAAATGCAGAAAGCGCTTTAGAATTAGATATTGTAACAAGTAAAAATGCAATTAACCTTACACTTCTTCCTACAGGAAGAACTATTTCCGGTACTGTTTCACTGCATGACGGAACTGCGGCAGTGCCTTATACAATAAATGTACCTGCAAACTTAAAGAACAGCGGCTATAAATTGAGTTATACAGTTGAATCCGGTAATCCGGAAGATACATATAAAAACAAGGCATATTACAGCAAGAACGGTACAACTTCTGATATTGACAGTGCTTCGCTAATTAATGTCAACGCAAGAAACAGTCTGGATATTTCAATGTCTTTATTAAAAGGCACAGATATGATAGCTCTTGAAGGAATGAGGCTTGATAAATCATCAATTGCAATTCAGTCAGGTATGAGTACCTTACTTGATGTAGAATTCATTCCTGAAAATGCATCAAACAAAACTGTTAAATGGACTTCAAGCAACACCAATATTGCAGTTGTGTCATCCGACGGAACAGTAACGGCTGTTTCACCGGGTACAGCAGTAGTGACTGCCACAGCCAGCAACTCATTGACTATTTTCTGTACAATATCGGTTCTGCCTTCAAATGAAGCAGTACTCAGCATTGACAAAACATCCATCAACATAAATAAGGGCAAAACCGAACAGCTTACAGCAATATATACTCTTCAAAGTGAAAATGACAGTATAATATGGGTATCAGACAATACAGACATTGCAACTGTTACAGAAGACGGTCTTGTAACAGCAGTAGCCTCGGGTACAGCAAACATCACAGCATCAAGTTCCGACGACGAATCAGTTAAATCTGTATGTAAAGTAACTGTAAACGTACCTGTTACTAAGCTTGTGCTAGATAAAACAACACTGACACTGAAATCAGGAGAAAGCGAAAGACTTCTCGCTGAAATCACTCCTAATGATGCCACAGCTAAAGGTATTATATGGACATCAGATGATGAGAGCATAGCAAAGGTATCACAGACAGGTGATGTAACCGGCGCTAAAGCAGGAACAACAAAAGTAACTGCACGAAGCAGCTATAACTCTTCCATCACATCTGTATGTACGGTAGAGGTAAAACCTGTTCCTGTAGAAAAAGTGTTGCTTGAAAGAAACAGTCTTTCATTATATCCCGATGAGATTTATAATTTCAAATTGACTGTTACTCCTGAAAATGCTATTGACACCAGTGTTAAATGGGAATCCAGCAACCCTGATGTTGCAACTGTATCACCTTACGGTATAGTTAATTCACATAGTACAGGTACCGCTGTAATTACTGTTACAAGCCAATATGATACTTCAATTAAATTCACCTGTACTGTCGCAGTCAATCCAAGGCCGGTAACTTCGGTAACAATTAAAACAAAATCCGAAACAATACTTGTAGGTGCAAGTAAAAAGCTTGCTGTTGACGTTAAGCCGTTCGATGCTACAAATAAAAAGGTTACATGGTCATCAAGCAACAGCAGTGTTGCTACAGTATCTCAGGACGGAACAGTAAACGGTATAAAGGAAGGTACTGTAATAATATCCGCTGCAAGCGAAAGTAATAGTGAGATCAAGGGTGAATGTACAGTCAAAATTGAGCCTATACATGTAACTTCCATAGCATTCTCGACATCCTCATATACTATTGGCATCGGAACAACCAAACTACTGACCATTATACTCTTCCCAGCAAATGCTACAAACAAAGGTATAACTTGGTCGTCAAGCAATACAAGTGTTGCAACAGTGTCTTCCGACGGATTGGTGACTGGTAAAATAACAGGTAGCGCAGTAATTACAGCAACAAGCAATGACGGAAATAAAACCGCCCAGTGCACTATAAGTGTGCAGGACGTTAAAGTTACATCCGTAAGGTTGAACAAAACAAGTGCAAACATGTACATCGGTGAAAAATTGGAGCTCAAAGCATCTGTACTACCTGATACCTCTTCAAACAAGGATGTCAGCTGGTCATCAAGCAATGATGATATTGCAACAGTGTCTTCCGATGGTTCTGTAAGAGCAAGGAAAGCTGGCAAAGCTACAATTACAGCTACAAGCAAAGATGGAAGCAAAAAATCCGCTTCCTGCTCCATTACAGTTTCATTAATAGGCTCTGTAAGCATAAACAGGAGCTTTATAGAAATTGAAGTTAACGAAGCTTATAAACTTACTGCTAGCATTACCCCATCTAATGCCCCCGACAAAAGAGTTACCTGGAAGTCAAGCAACGAATCGGTGGCTACCGTTTCTAGCAGTGGAGAAGTTAAAGGCAAAAAGAAAGGAAGTGCAGAAATAACTGTAACCTGCGTAGCAGATAAAACCATTACAGATATATGCTATGTCGATGTTGTTACTCCTTCAGGTGCAGGTGGTGCTATCGGAGGTGGTGGTTTCCCGGTATTCCCGGATGAAGGAACACCAACACCTACCCCAACATCATTATATACCCCAACACCGACAGCTACACCTATAGCCGTTATATCAACACCTGTATCGACATCCAGACCATCGGATACAGTTATATCCGAATTCAATGACGTTACAAACCATTGGGCAAAAGAAAACTTCAAAATTCTGCTGGAAAAGAAAATAATCAGCGGTTATCCTGATAAAACACTGAAACCTGATCTGGATATAACAAGGGCTGAGGCAATGGTTATGGTTATAAAGGCTGGAGGATTCAATCTCATAACAGGAGCTGAACCCAACTGTAGTGACAATTCAGCGGTACCTGACTGGGCAAAATCTTTTGTTGCAACGGGTATAAGCAATAAGATTGTCAGCGGTTATGAAGACGGGTCATTCCGTCCATCCAACAAAATAACACGAAGCGAAATGGTAATAATGATACTTAACTCCTTTAAAATAGCACCTTCTACCGACAAAGCACTGTCCTTTGCAGACTCAGACAAAGTGCCTGACTGGGCAAAGGGTTATGTAAAAAAAGCTGTCGACTTAGGTATTGTCAAGGGTTATAACGATAATACCTTCGGACCTCAAAAAGAAATTACAAGGGCAGAAGCTACTACCATTATTGCAAAGTGTATGGAGCTTCAGAACAAGTAATAAAGTAAACTGGAGCAATAAAAAGCTTCGGGACATCGAGTCCCAAAGCTTTTTGCCGGATTTCCTTTCAGGAAATGGCCCTAATAAAAAGATAGAGTACCCTTTATGGGTACTCTATCTTTTTATTTTATTATATTTTTATCTGCTTTATTTCGTAAAATAGGAATTGTTTATGGAGTTTATTACAACTGAGGCTTCCGCTCGAGTAAGATTATCCTGCGGTCTTATTCTGCCTTCACTCCCCTTTATTATATCGGCTGCCGCAAGCTTTGAAGCGCTTTCCTTTGCATAGTCTTTAATACTACTCTTATCAGTAAAAACTGTGAGATCAAAAGTTCCTTCCAAACTAATACCAAATACTTCAAGGGTTCTGTCAATCAGAACCATCATATCCTGTCTTGTAATATACCCTTTTGGATTAAACCTATTTTTACCTACACCTTCGGTTATTCCCAATGCTCTGGCAGTATGAACCTCTTCATAATAATAGTCCCGGGGCGAAACATCACTGAACTGCTCCTCTGCTTTTACACTAGGTTTATCAAGTACCCTCATCAGCATAATAATAAAATCTGCTCTGGTGATTTTATTATCGGGAGAAAATGTTTTCTGTGATGTACCGTTTATAACTCCTCTTGATGCCAGTTCTTCTATCTGCTCCTTGGCCCAGCTCATTTGAATATCATCAAAAGTTCTTTGCGGAAATTCCGGCTTCTGACGTGTTTCTGTTATAGTTTCTGCTTCACTCTCCGTTCCAGTCCCTGTTGAGGGTGCAGTTTCTGTGGGTGCTTCTGTGATAATTTCCCCCGGAATAATACCGAAAGGCTGGGCAAATACAATACCACCTTCACCCTTAAGCTGAACTCGAATGTATGAACCTATCTGACTTTCATAATCGTTAAGATCGATAGAATTTCCTTTGGCAATAATACTACCGTCGGCAATCCATTCAATGGCAGTATAGTTCTCACCTTCTAATGCTATACTGTTTTCCTTCTCATTTACAACAATATTTGTAATTACGGGCATTGGCCCTTTGGCTGCAAAATCTTCTCCCAGCTCTCTTCTTGACACTTTCGCGACTGCATAAAACGTACCGTTTTCCATTGAAGAACGTACACTTTTCAGAGTGTTTTCTGGCATTACCATGACATTGTAGCTGAAACCTGTTGCACTAGTGGTATGCGTATCATCATTCGAAAACCCCCATACCGGACGATCAGGCATTGTTTGCTTCAGTATATTGTCCCATAAAATTCTATCACTGTAGGAATCTCCATCCTTCTTATTTATGATCTCCATTCCCACACAGGAAGGATACTTCTTAAACAGATCAGCATAGTATTTAACTTTAGAAGGCTTGCCAGAAGCCGCTGCACCGTCAGCACCGTTATTCTCAGTACTTTTTCCCCCTGTTGACCTACCGGGATGGTTGATGTGAGAAATCCCCCCTAAAGCTTCACATTTTGCAATATTTTTCTCCAATGTTGCACCCGATTCATTTACAAAATCAGCCCAAAATGTATTCAAATGAGCTACCAAGGATTGCTCAGTAGAAAACGGAATACCTATCAAACCTCTGCCCTCCCGGTCAGAGCCTGAATTAATCTGAGCCAGTCTTTCACTTGTAAGATAAACAGAATTCGCGTCCGTTCTATCCCATGTTGTATTTGTAAAATTGTGGTCGGTTATTGCCATAACGTCATAACCTTTTTCATAGTGGTCTTCTATCATCTTGGCTGGCTTATGTCCGCCGTCGCTTTCAACTGTATGGGAATGAAAATTCGCCTTATACTGACCGTAAGTTGTCCAGTCCACAGATTTATACGGATTTATAATTGTAAAACCCTTTGTACCACTTTCCGCTGCGAATTTATATGTAATTCCCAGCATACCATTGAACACCATAAATAAGGTTACAGTAAATGCTATCAGTTTCTTTTTCATAAAAATCCCCCAATATAATCAGAATACATAACAACTACATTCTATATTATTTTATTCGATATTATTTTCTATTTCCCTTTACAAATTTGATTTTTACAGTTAACGTTGTTTGTATTAAGGTTAATAAAGAGATTATTTTCACCTAATCAGGTAATTCTCTATTACTTACCTTGTTTATCTGAGTTGTGCCTCCAGATTGTTCTTCAACCCATCCAGCACTTTTGCCATTGCCTTGCTTACATCCTCATCTGTCAACGTCCTGTCAGAAGCCCTAAAGGTTATCGAGTAAGCTACACTCTTCATTCCCTCGGGAACCTGTTTGCCTTTATAAACATCAAACAACTTAATGTCTTCAAGTATTTTTCCTGCTCTTTGTTTTATAATATCCTCAATTTGTTTTACCATTACCTCTTCTTTGACAAGCATGGCTATATCCCTTGTAACGGCAGGGAATTTAGGAAGAGGCGTATAATGCGACATAAGCGAAGAGGTACTTACAAGCTTCTCAATTTCAAGGACACCCACATAAGTACTTTCAGGAACCTCAAATTTTTCCGCAACTTCAGGGTGAACTTCTCCTATTATGCCCACACTTTCTCCCTTTATTATTACCTCTGCTGTCCTACCGGGATGGAACAATGGGTCATCCTTCTTCTGTACAAATTCATACTCTTTTATGCCAAGCCTTAATAAAAGCTCTTCTGCTATTCCCTTTAAATCATAGAAGTCCTGATTGCCGTAAAGTCCTAATGTCAGTATCGGTTTTTCACAGGGAAGTTCCGTTAATGGCAGACTCTTAGGAAGATAAACATACGACATTTCAAAAAGCCTTACCTCTTCAACCCTTCTGCTGTAATTGGTGCTTATAACCTCAAGCATATCTGGAATTGTCGTAGTTCTCATTATACTGTAATCCTCACCTAAAGGATTTGAAATAACAACAGCTTTTCTAAGTTCACTATCCTCAGACAGGTTCATCCTGTCAAACACCTTAGGGCTTGTAAATGAATAAGTGTATATCTCATATAAACCGCAGGCAATCATTGTGTCCTTAATAATATCCTCTATGCTTTGCTTATAGGTCTTCTTTCCAATTGTAGATGACTTTCCTGATAAAAGAGTAGATTCTATCTTGTTATAGCCATAAAATCTTGCAACCTCTTCAGCAAGGTCAGCTTCCCTTTCAATATCGGATCTGAAGCTGGGAACCTTGACTTCCAGGCTTTTCTCGTCCACATCAAAACTCACCGACTTAAAGATATTTATCATTTCTTTCTCCGAAACATTTGTGCCTAAGAGGTCATTAATTTTATCGGGTCTGAACTTGAGCACCCTCTCTTCAATCTTCTTCTCGTAGCAGTCGATAACTCCCTTGCACACAGTTCCTATTCCAAGTTCTTCAACAAGCTGCACCGCTCTGTCCAACGCTGCTGTAACATTTTCAACATCAAGACCCTTTTCAAAACGTCCTGATGCTTCAGTCCTCAAGCCCAGTTTCTTAGCAGTCAGCCTGACTGAAGTACCGTTAAAATTCGCCGATTCAAAGAGGATTGTCCTTGTGTCCTCTCTTACCTCTGAATTTGCTCCCCCCATAACACCAGCCACTGCTACTGGTCTTGCTTCATCTGTAATTACTAGCATGGAGGAATCAAGCTTCCTTTCCTGATCATCAAGTGTTTTAATTATTTCACCCTCCAATGCCCTTCTTACAATTATTTTCTGCCCGTTAAGATCCCTTAAATCAAAGGCGTGCATAGGCTGACCATATTCCAGCATTACATAATTGGTAATATCTACTATATTGTTTATAGGTCTGACACCTGCTGCTTTAAGCCTGTTTCTAATCCACTCGGGTGACGATCCAATTTTTACATCCTTTACAATCCTTGCGGCATACCTCGGACATAGCTCAGGGGCTTTAATCTCTACTGATGCATATTGTGCTGCATCGTCCCCCTCCTCTTTAACCTTCAAAACCGGCTTCTTAAATTCAGTTTTGAGTGTTGCCGCAGCTTCCCTTGAAAGACCAATTATACTAAGGCAATCCGGGCGGTTGGATGTAATCTCAAACTCAACAATGGTATCATTGAGTCCTATGACTTCTTTTATATCCTTTCCAAGCTCCAAACCGTTCTTAAGAATATATATGCCGTCCTCTGCTGCTTCCGGGCAATCTTCCTTGGTAAGTCCAAGTTCATTTATTGAACACATCATGCCATTTGACTCAATTCCTCTGAGCTTGCCCTTCGATATTTTCTTTCCATCGGGCAGAAGTGCTCCTGACAGTGCAACCGGGATATAATCTCCAACGCTTATGTTATTTGCCCCAGTAACAATCTGAATTACCTTACTTCCGACATCTACCTTTGAAACCTGGAGTTTGTCGGCATCGGGATGCTTCTCCAAAGTCAATATTTTGCCAACAACCACATTTTTTATGTCTTCTCCCTGAACCTCCACTGCCTCAACCTTAGACCCTGACATAGTCATTGCATCGGCAAATTCTTTTACACCAATATTTATATCAACATAATCTTTAAGCCAGCTAATAGGTGCTTTCATATCAATACCGCTCCTCTCACATTAACAATTATTATTAAAATAGAATTTCGTACCCATTAAGGACGCTCAATTTTGCCTCCTTCATTTCACTCCAAGATGCCTTGTAAAAATTACCTAAAAAAATTAAAACTGTTTTAAGAATCTAATATCATTTTCGTACAGAAGTCTCATATCATCTATATTAAATCTTCCCATAGCAGTCCTTTCGACTCCAAGACCGAAGGCAAATCCGCTGTAAACCTCGGGGTCTATACCGCAAACTTCCAGAACCTTTGGATGAACCATACCGGCTCCTAATATTTCTATCCATCCTTCGTTTTTACAAACCCTGCATCCCGAACCTCCGCATGTCCAACATGATACATCAACCTCTGCACTTGGCTCGGTAAACGGAAAATGGTGTGGCCTTAACCTTATGTCCGTTTTATCTCCGAACAGGCTTTTTGCAAAAACCTTCAAATTGCCTATCAAATCCCCCATGGTAACACCTTTATCAACAACCAATCCTTCCACCTGGTGAAATATAGGAGAATGAGTTGCATCAACAGCATCGGAACGATAAACCCGACCGGGACATATTATCTTGATAGGCGGTTTCTTCTTTTCCATAACCCTTATCTGTACCGGCGATGTCTGGGTTCTTAAAAGTATGTTGTCGTTTATATAAAAAGTGTCCTGAACATCCCTTGACGGGTGCTCTTTAGGTATGTTCAATGCTTCAAAGTTATAGTAGTCAAGCTCTACTTCAGGACCCTCAGCTATTTCATAGCCCATCCCAATAAAAACCTCTTTTATTTGGTCAAGCACAATGCTCAAGGGATGCTTTTTCCCCATCATCCTTCTCTTGCCTGGCATTGTCACGTCAATAACTTCACTGTTAAGCCTAATGCTCCTTTCCTTATCTGCAAGTTCTTTATTAACCCCATCTATTTTGCTTTCAATTAAAGTCCTTATTTCGTTTGCCAGTTGTCCTATAATAGGTCTTTCTTCTGGTGTAAGAGCCCCCATACCTCTTAAAACCAAAGTCAGTTCACCTTTTTTACCAAGATACTTTACCCTTATACTTTCGAGTTCCGAAATAGTTCCAACAGCAGAAAGCTCTTCTTCGGCCTTTAGTCTAATACTATTTAACTGCTCTTTCATTGTTCATATCCTCCTTATATTGATTCCAATACTAGTTAACTCAACTTTCCCACAGCATTTATGGGCTCTTTGCTACTAATGTAGCATTGCTCACTGCGGTCAAAAAGTAAACTTTTTGACCTTAACTTGCGAGCAACCAGAGCCTCAAAATACTATAGGTGAAAAAGTTGAGTAGTTAAGTAAAAAGCTTCAGAACATCAAGTCCCTCGCTTTTTGCCTCTTTCATTTCACTCAAAGAGGCAAAATATATAAAACCTTCGCCCCAATAAAGGGACGAAGGTAATCTCCGCGGTACCACCCAGATTTTTATACAATTCAATATGTATAAACTCTTTACATGTGATAACGACCACAACCGGCATCTCCTACTAGCAAAATTTGCTTTCAGGATGCAGCTCAAGAGGGAACTTCAACTGCCTTGCTTATGATAAAGATACTTTCAGCCTTCGGTATCTTCTCTCTTATATCTGCAAATAACTGTCTACTCTGCTCTTTCATTGCCTTTATTTATGAATTTTCATAAATTATAGCACAAATCAACTTTATATACAATACACAATGCTTATTTATTATTCCCTCACTTATGAAACTTATGAACAGTTATGTTATGTTTTCACCATTTCTAAAACTTTATACCCATCCCAATCGCTAAATTGCGCCTATTCTTTGGAATGCCTCCTTTAATCTGGCTTCACCAATTGTAAGAGATATTCTTATATATCCTTCTCCATATTCCCCATATCCTCTTCCGGGTGCCACAACCACTCCGGTTTTTTCAAGAAGAAACGATGCAAATCCTTTAGAATCATAGCCTTTCGGAATCTTAATCCAGACATAAAAAGTTCCTTTCGGAACCTCAAACTCATAACCTAGCCTTGATAGTTCTTCAATAGCAATACTTCTCCTCTTTTTGTATATTTCTCTCATGCCCTCAACAAAGGCATCTCCATTTTCGAGAGCTTCAATCCCGGCAACCTGAACTGCAGTAAACACACCGGAATCTATATTGTTTTTCATCTTTTTTAGCTTTGAAACAGCTTCTTTATTTCCAACTGCAAAGCCCAATCTCCATCCGGTCATATTGTATGATTTCGAAAAGGAGTGAAACTCTACCGCTATATCCATCGCATCCCTTGCCTGAAGCAGACTTGGTGCTTTAGTGCCGTCAAAAGTAAATTCAGAATAAGCATTATCGTTACACACAACTATATCGTGCTTGATTCCGAAGTCCACCAATTGCTGATACAAACTCAAATCAGCCACAGCACCGGTAGGATTGTTGGGATAATTTACAAATAAAATTTTTGTTCTTCTGATTACTTCCCTAGGGATTATTGAAAGATCCGGATAGAATCCGTTTTCTTTTGTCAGTGGCATTGAGTAGGGTACTCCTCCGGTAAGTGCTGTTGCAAGCTCATAAACAGGATACTGAGGGTCGGGAACCAAAGTAAAATCCCCCTCATTGACCAATGCAAAAAATATGTGCGCAATACCCTCTTTCGAGCCTATAAGCGCTACAATTTCCGTTTCCGGGTCAAGGTCTACGCCAAACCTTTTCTTATAATGTCTCGCTACCGCCTCCCTGAACGCTATAGAGCCATCGTACTCCGGATATTGATGGTATATGGGTCTTTTTACCGCCTCAACCATCTTCTGAACCACAAAGTCAGGAGTAGCTATATCGGGATCTCCTATGCCCAGATTTATTACATCTACACCTTTTTCCAAAGCCTTTTTAATATTGTCTTCGATTTCTACAAAAAGATAGGGTGGTGCATTATCAAGACGCCTGGCTTGTTTCATACTACCTCCAAAAGATCTGTTATGTTATGCCCTGTTATCTATCATATGATACTATCCTGTCCTTTTTTCTCTTTTTTAGCATTCACCATTATTACGTAATTAGTATTACGTAATTTAATATTATGTATTTAGTATTACGTATTTAAAAGATAGTATTTGTTTATATAAATATGATTATAAAATTCTGTTATGCGTAAATACTATATCAATATACTAAACCAGATGTAGCGCAAAATAATTCAATTATTCCAGTACTTTAAAGCTAATAACCTTATCTGCCCTAATATATTCAGCATTTCCTTTGTTTTTAAGCTCAATCCATCCATCCTTATAATTGGTAACCACACCAACCACACCGCCGAACAACCTTGCCCATGTCGATAAATGTAATTTAATCCGTTTACCCATAAATTGTGATATACAGCTATCTACCACACTAAACCCACCCTTCAAAACACTCATTTGCAAAAGCTACTTTACATTATAATTATTACAAACCTCTATATGCTTATTCTATCATTTATACATGCAAAATAAAACATGTTTTAAAGATATCACGGCAAAATCGTGAATAATCGCTAAAAATAACGCATCAAAAAAACAACGTCAATTGGTAGTTAATGAAGTACTTAATATCTCTATTAATCCATCCCCTTGAAAATGTCTTTTATTAGCTATAAGAAATCTTAATTTCCTATTACAGCATTTTGATCATCATAAAGAGTGCCGTTCACAGTCACTTCGATAACATCGAAGTTGT
>CAYPCH010000015.1:0-26546 GCA_964409165.1 uncultured Oscillospiraceae bacterium
TGCTACGTTAGTGGCAAAGAGCCCATAAATACTGTGGGAAAGTTGAGTTATTTATTTTAATGTGCAATCCTTACACAGTTTCTACCGCTTTCCTTTGCATCATATAAAGCATTATCTGCAGTCTTTAACAGTTCGGACTCTGTATCCGCCACTTCCGGATATGATGACAAGCCAAAACTGACAGTAACAGAGGCAGTCACCAGCTCATCCTTGATAAAGGATTTTGATATCATTTCCCTAAGTCTCTCAACCTTTTCATACGCCTCTTTAGCACTCGTCCTTGGAAGGAGTATGACAAACTCCTCACCGCCAAATCTGGCAAGAATATCTCCGTTCCGTAGCGAATTCTTTATCATTTGTGCAATATGTCTTAAAACCTTATCTCCGAATAAATGACCAAACGTGTCGTTAAAGCGTTTAAAGTGGTCTATATCAAATATGGCTAATGACAAATCATACTGTTCCTTTGTAGCAATTTCAAACTCTTTACTCAGCCTCTCCTGAAAATAAAGCCTGTTATATATTCCTGTAAGACCGTCCACTGTCGCAAGTTCGTGCAACTTCTGATACAATTGTACGTTTTCAAGAACAATTCCTACCTGATTGCCTATAATATTAAGGAGTCTTAAATTATCATCATCAAAAGCATTGTGATATTTGTGTTCAATCAACACAAGACCGTATTTTTTCGATTTTGTGATAAGCGGAACACAAATCAACGAGTTTACTTCACGCTCCTGTATAAAGGGGTACTCATTCTTGTCTACAAAGTTTTCCAGTACAGGTTCTCCATTTTCTATTACTCCAAGCAGGATATCGCAGTTTATATTATCATTAAGATGAATAAGATCGCTTTTATTTGTAATATTTGTCGTATGAACCTTGAGCCTTTCTTTAGACTCATCATAAAGAACAATAGTAGAATTGCTTACGCCCATAACCCCTATTATTATATCGTTCACATGCCTTAAAAGCTCTTTAATATCAAATATTGAGCTTATAGCCTGGGTTATCTGCTGAACAGTAAACAATTCTGCCAGGCTCTCTCTAAGTTTCTTGTTCGTATTTTCCATCTGAGAGTTAGCATCTCTAAGTTTTTCATTCTGAACTTTTATTTCTTCTTGTGCAACTGCCAGCTGGTCATATTTATTCCCCAATTCGGCATATAGCTTTTTGTTCTGAATCCCATTCTGAATAGTATCGTTATAAATTTTGCCGCACAACAACGCAAACAGAAATAACAGTGTATAAACAAACAATATCTCCAAAAACTTTTGGAGCAAAATTCCGTCGATAATGAGAGTATTATTATGAACATACTCAAAGACTGTCTGCATAATCAAGTTCAACAAAAAAGCATAACCTATTAACATTAGGGCAGGCTTTCTTCCAACACAAAGACATGTGACAAGTATAAGAAAAATATGCAGGGCGTATGCCCTGTCTCCTAATCCCATAAAGATAATAACAACATTTATCACTAATATTTCAATCAATCTAATTGAATAATAATACCTTTTGTCAGAAAACGAGCTGTATCTTATGATACCTAATTTAGTTAAATTCAGTAATGCTACCACCAATAGAATTACAAACTTGAAAACAGAACTGAAATATTGACCATTGGCCGATTCATTGTACATAAAGTCCATTACTGCGACATGAACAGCCATAATGCAAACAAATGCCCATGTGAAATTTATATACATCAGTTCATATTTTTCAATTCTTTTCACAAATACACTTCCTTTTTCGGAAAGAATAGATGCATCAATCTGATTTAGCCCCATAATCACAGTACTTACGTATTCCGCAAACCTCACATTCAGGCTTTCTTGCCTTACATACCGCTCTTCCATGGTATACCAACTGGTGACAAAACTTTGACCAGCTTTCTTTGGGCACAACATCCATTAAATCAAATTCTATTTTTTTAGGATCTGATTCGGAACTTAGCCCTATTCTATTGCTTAATCTTTTTGCATGAGTATCCACCACTATACCCGGGATACCATAAATATCGCCTAAAACAAGGTTTGCTGTCTTTCTTCCTACCCCCGGCAAGGTAAGCAACTCCTGAAGGCTGTCAGGAACATGTCCGTTATATTTCTCAATAATGATTCTGCATGTATTTTTGATGTTTTTTGCCTTGTTACGATAAAAACCAGTAGATTTAATATCCTGCTCAAGCTCATTCAAATCGGCATTTGCAAAATCAAAAACATTTTTATATTTTTCAAAAAGTGATGCTGTAACAATATTTACACGGGCATCGGTACACTGGGCAGCAAGCTGGGTAGAAATGAGAAGCTCAAGAGGATCATTATAATCCAGTGTACATTCCGCATTTTTATAGATTTCATCAAATACTTGAATTATTTGCTTTACTCTGTATTTTTTATTCATTCCCCTTACCTCTTATTATACCAGATAAATATGACCAATACATAAATAATCGGTAAAATATATTTTATAAATTATGAAAATGATTATACATTGAAAAAAGAAAAATTTGAAGTGCAATGTATAATCTTTATCGCATTCAATATAAGTATTTAAAAGAGTCCGAATAATTCGGACTCTTTTAAATAACCCTTACTTCTTTTTAACCAGCTTTTTATAAAGTTCCGAATATTCAATCGCCGATTTACCCCATGAGAAGTCACTGTTCATAACCCTTTTGACAAGTTCTTCCCACTCTTTAGGTTTTTCATTATAAAACTTGAGCGCCCTGTTAATTGTCTTAATCATATCCTTTGAGGAAAACTCCTTATATGAAAAACCGTTCCCGTTTTTCTTGTCCTTATCCACATCTATTACAGTTTCCGCCAATCCTCCTGTTGATCTTACTATCGGTATTGTGCCGTATCTGAAACTGAACAGTTGCCCCAAACCACATGGCTCAAAACGGGATGGCATAAGGAACATGTCACTTCCTGCATAAATTCTTTGAGCCAGTGGAGCATTGAAGCCTGTATAAACGCCAACCTTATCAGGATACTTATCCCTTATTTTTGTGAATCCTATTTCATAGTATGGATCTCCCGCACCGAGTAAAATAAACTGCATATCGTTTTTCAGCATTTTATCCATTTCATCCATAATAAAGTTTAAGCCCTTCTGACCGGTCAGCCTTGATATCAAACCGATAACTGGCACATCCTTCACGGGAAGCTTCATTTCCTTCTGAAGGGCATGCTTGTTTTCCTTCTTCAGATAGAAGCTTTCTGCATTATAGTTTTTATAAATCCTAGGATCGGTTTCGGGATTAAAAACATCGTAATCTATACCGTTTACAATACCGTAAAGGTCTTTCGACCGTTCCTTTAAGAGACCTTCCAATTTCTCACCGTACTGATGTGTCTGAATTTCCTTGGAATATGTCTTGCTAACAGTATTAATAATATCTGCATAAACAAGACCTGCTTTCATAAAGCCAAACATACCATAGAATTCAACCTTCTCAGGTATAAACACCTCATCTCCCATTTCAAAAAGTCTTAAAACCTCTTTAGGGAAATTCCCTTGGTATTCAAGGTTGTGCACAGTAAATAAAGTTTTTATATTTTTATAAAAAGGATAGCTTTTATACTTTTCATTCAGAAGCATACATATAGGACCTGCATGCCAGTCGTTACAGTGTATTATATCAGGTTTAAAATCTATTTTCGGAAGCATATCAAGAACCGCTCTGCAAAAAAATGCAAATCTTTCTGCATCATCAGAATAACAGTAAATCCCATCACGGTTATAATAGTGATAACTATCAACAAAATACACAGGAACTTTCTTTTTTGCATTATCATCTTTTAATGCTATTTCTCCTTCCCTAACTATACATGTCGCCTGCCTGTCATTAATAGTTATAGAAAAATCGGCCAGGTACTTCATATCTGCTTTTATCTGCTGATATCTTGGCATAGCAATTCTAACATCATATCCCATTGAGACAAGGGATTTAGGAAGCGAACCGGCAACATCCGCTAGCCCACCTGCTTTAGCAAAGGGTGCAACTTCAACAGATACAAATAAAACCTTTAATCCACCATTTTCCATCATATTTTACCTCCTACTGTTAGTCGTATTTGTAGTCAGACGATAATAAGTTAACATAACTCAAATGCATTTTCAATAGTTTATTATGGTAAAGCATCAATATTAACTAATAATATTTATACCCATATTATGCTCTGTATTAAACATTGTTTACCTATATTGAACGCGATTTAATATATATTCGACATAAAGTAAATAAAATCCTCCATTATCTATTGAATACGATAAAAATTTCATACCCCTCTTCAGTTTCCTTTATTTTAATATTGGCATTAATACAAAAGGAGTTGCGCAAAAATTACTGCGACAACCCCTTTTGTATTTTAGTACTCTTGTATTTTTATCATTAGGGCCATTTCCTGAAAGGAAATCCGGCAAAAAAGTGAGGAACTCAATGTCCTGAAGCTTTTTGTCATCTTTCCAATACTTACTTTTCTTCCCCAAGTTCAACATCAAGTGTTACCGTTTCTCCTTTTAAAGGACCTTCACGATATACTTCAACCTTAACAATATCACCAGGTTTGTGCTGATTTTTCAGCCCGTTCAATTCATCAAGAGTTTTTACTGCTATGCCGTCAAACTTGGTTATTATATCGTTGGATTTGATTCCTGCCTTATAAGCCCCACTAAAAGGAAGAACTTCCGCTACCAATACTCCCATAGGTACATTGTAACGCTCCGCCATTGCTTCATCAAATCTTGGATCTGTTGAGATTCCAAGGTATGGTCTTCCTTTCACGTACGTGAACTCAATGAGGCTGTCGGTAATTTCCTTGACCTTATTTATAGGTATTGCAAACCCAAGCCCTTCATAGCCGTTACCACCTATTTTAGCAGTATTTACACCTATAAGCTTTCCTTCGTAATTCACAAGTGCTCCACCGCTGTTACCGGGATTTATGGATGCATCAGTCTGTATAAGATTAAGCTCCTTACCGTCGGGAATGGGTATTGTCCTGTTAAGCCCGCTTATAACACCAACTGTAACAGAACCCATGTACTCCAGTCCACCCGGGTTACCTATTGCTACTGCCAGTTCTCCTACCTTTACTTCATCGGAATTTCCAAATTCTACAACGGGTAAATTCTGTGCATCAATCTTAAGAACTGCAAGGTCTGTTCTTGCGTCTCTGCCTACAACCTTTGCAGAATACTTCTTATCCTTGTTATTCGGAAGTATAACCTCAATTCTCGAACCCTGATTCAAATCATTTGATGTTCCTGCCAAAGCATTTTCAATAACGTGGTTATTTGTCATTATATACCCATCGCTTTTTATTATTATACCTGAACCTTCCGAACTCGAATCACCTGATCCAAAAAAGAAGAAATCGCTCGCCCTTCTTGAAGTAACACTTATTCCTACAACAGAAGAACCAACCTTTTCTGCTATAGCAACCACAGGCGAACTGGTATTTTCAATAACAACCTTCCTGTAAGTTCCTGCTTCAGGGTTTGATGTCATTGCATCTCCAGTTCCAATTTCAGCATCCCTCAACCCAAGATACTGATTGATGGTAGGCTTAAGTAAAGGCACTCCAAACTGGAAAAACACTCCTGTAACTGTTCCTCCTAATATGGAACTTATAAGTGCTACCAGCAATAACTGCATTAACATGCCATTTTTCTTTTTTTTGGGTTTTGTATAGCTTTCTGTATAGAATGATGAGGACTTCAAATCAGAACCTTTACCAGCATCACCATTTCCACCTGCCGCATTTGCTTCATAACCGTTTGCGAATGATAAATTTGCGGGCTCATTATTGAGCCTGTCTCTTCTATCATAGTTCAAACCATCATTGTTAATGTCGTTGTAATTATTATTATTATTATTGAAACCATCCATAACAAACACTCCCTTCGAAATTCAGTTTTCTTTCGTTATTCTTATTATAAGAAATGAATTTTAAGAAGTTATGAATAAATTGTTAATATTAAAAAACAGAATCAATTTATACTTCCTATTTATACTTCCTTAGGAATATCTGTTTGACGGCTTAATGTGAAAGAAAACTTGGTCCCTTTTCCCACTTCACTCTTAACCCATATATCCTGTTTATGCTCATTAATGATGTTCTTTACTATGGACAAGCCTAGTCCCATACTTGTCTTATCCTCACTACGTGACTTGTCGGTTTTATAAAATCTGTCCCAGATAAAATCAATTTCATTACTGTCTATACCTATTCCGTTATCTTCTACAAACACTTCAACCTTATTCCTGTACTTTGCGGTACCTATAGTGATTTTTCCATTCTGAGACACAAATTTTATTGCATTATAAACAAGATTTATTATAACCCTTTCAATTGAGTCCGCATCAGCATTAACAAATGCTTCTTCCTCTTCAAAATTTGCTTCTATCTGAATGTCCTTCTGTACTATCTGGTTTTCAAGCTTTATTATGCAACGTCTTATAAGCTCGTTAATATTGATATTTATAAGATTGAGTTTTATTTCTCCCGATTCCATCCTCGCAAGATCCAATAAATCGGTGGTAAGCCTGTTCAATCTTTTGGTCTCATCCCTTACAATAGTCAGATACTCCTTCTGTCTTTCGGGAGGAACTGTTCCGTCAAGAATCCCTTCTATAAAGCCATGTATTGATGTCATAGGCGTTCTAAGCTCATGGGAAATATTCGCAATAAATCCCCTTCTCATTTCTTCAAGGTTCTCAAGCTCAACAGCCATATTGTTAAAACTCTTGGCCAATTCACCTATTTCATCCTCAGAGCATATATCCAGTCTCTTGTCAAACTGTCCGTTTGCAATGAGCTTTGCAGCATTGTTAATCTGTTTCAAAGGCTTTGAAAGCCTTAATGAAAATATATAAACCAGCAATATGGAAATTATTATTGCAACTGCAACAGAAAACATAAAAAACCTTAATACATTATTTACAGCACTGTTGACCTGAGGCATTTTTGTATGAAGATAAACAGCCCCTGCAATTTCGCCATTATATATAAAAGTTCTCTCAATTGTAAGCCAGTAGCTTTCATCAAATAAACCGTAAAAATTCCCAATTTCCTTAACAAATTGCTTTTGGCCACTCATTATATCTTTATACTGTCTGGCGTCTGTGAGAGCATATTTGTTCGGTCCTATCGCAATCCTGTCCATCTCTTTTTTCGACATTGCTCCAGTAGTATCTGCCCAAAGCAGTATTTCTCCATCTGTCTTAACAAACCATATAACAGAATTGGTATTTATACTATAGGCTTCCATGGTAGATTCCAGATTTCCCGTCAACAAATCACTTAAACTCCAGAACAAGCTTCTTGAATAAGGGTCATTAGGGTCATAAAACTGGTTTAAATAATTTTGCTTGTCTAAATAATCCTGAATATTCCTTTTGATGTTTTCTCCTGATTTATTAAGGAGATTTTCATTCTCCCTTGATAGAAAATTCCACAAAAAAAAGTAAAGCATAGCTCCTGTAATAGAAGTGCTCACAAGTAGTATGACCAACATAATTGCAATGATTTTGCTGAATAATGTTTTGAACATCATTTCACCTCAAACTTGTAACCTACTCCCCAAACCGTTTTGAGCTGCCAGTTCTGACCTTCTATGTCGATTTTTTCTCTAAGCCTCTTTATATGGACATCAACTGTCCTTGAATCTCCGTAAAAATCAAATCCCCAAACCTGCTCTAATAACTGCTCCCTTGTAAATACCTTATTGGGGTTTGAGGCAAGAAAAAACAGCAGTTCCAGCTCTTTCGGAGGAATCTCCATTTCCACCCCGTTTACCTTGAGTATGTAATTTGATTTATTAATTACAAGATTGGGATATATAATTTCCCTTGTGTCCATATCTTTGTGATCATACCTTCTCAATACTGCCTTTATCCTTGCTACCAATTCCTTCGGTTCAAAAGGTTTTACTATGTAATCATCTGCACCAAGTTCAAGTCCAAGAACTTTATCAAAGGTTTCTCCCTTTGCAGAAAGCATTATTATCGGTATATTGCTTACTTTTCTGATCTCACGGCAAACCTGCCACCCGTCAATACCAGGAAGCATAATATCAAGTATTACTATATTGGGCGTAAAGTTTTTGAATTCTTCAATCGCCTTAATCCCATTATATATCGTCAAAACTTCAAAGCCTTCCTTCTCGGTATACAATCTTATAAGCTCACATATGTTGACATCATCATCTATTACCATAACTTTTGCCCTGCTGTTCATAATGTTCACCCACTTTATGTATGATATTTATATTATAAAACTTATTTTAACACATATCTATAGAAGTAAACCCAGGATTTAAATTTATTAACTCAACTTTCCCACAGTATTTATGGGCTCTTTGCCACTAACGTAGCATTGCTCACCGCGGTCAAAAAGTAAACTTTTTGACCTTAACTTGTGAAAAACCAGAGCCTCAAAATACTATAAGTGGGAAAGTTAAGTTATTAAAATTACGGTAATTAAAAAAACACTAAAATACAGGCTATACCAGTAGCCTATATAACTAGTTCAATATAATCAGTTCAATATTTCATTACGGGCAGGCAAACTATTTAAAACTATATTTTGTATTTTTATTTCTTCCTGAAGCTTCTTCTGCTCTTCCTTCAGTTCGTTTACAATGTTTGTCAGCTTTTCGTTTTCATTGATTAAAACTCTGATCATATCTCTAAGTTCTGAAATATCTTCCCTCATAATATAATCCCTCCCCTAAAAAATATAAATCCAGATCATTAACTTACATAATTACGTAATATATATACTATCTATAATAATGCTTTTAATTATAACAAACTTTTTACTTTGTGAATACCATTTTTTATGTTTACAGTAGAGGTTATATTTTTTGATAACTTTTCATTAGTGTACATTGCATGAATGTTGACTTAATAATCCCATTGTGATAAATTTAACAGAGTTGATGAGAATTGATTTTCATTTATGGTAGGAGGTGTTTTTATGGAGCCGGAAATTAATGGTTGGATCTTAACGCTGGTCGGAATCACTGTAGTTTTTGTGTCGTTGATTTTGTTATCATTTGCTATTGTAATTATTTCAAAAATAGTAGCTTCAGGTAACAAATTAAAGTCAGCGAATATGGAAAAAAGCAATGGGGAAACTAATTAATTATGATAAACTTTTTACTTGGCAAATGCATTTTTTTTGTATGCACTCTTATGAATCACCATATTCTATACATAATGTACACCTTGCTAGGGAATGGCTAAATATTTCTTCAACTTTATATTACAGGAATGTTGACTTAATTAGGTTACAGGAATGTTGACTTAACAATCCTATTGTGATAAATTTAACAGGTTGGATGAGAATTGATTTCCACTTTTGGGGGGGAGGTGTTTTTATGGGGACGGAAATTAACGGATGGGTCTTAACATTGGTCGGAATCACTGTCGTTTTTGTGTCATTGATTTTGTTATCATTTGCTATTGTGATTATTTCAAAGCTAGCCGCTGCAGGTAACATATTGAAGTCAACAGATACCGAAAAACGCAATGAGGAAGATAATGTTACGAAAAGAGTTAAAACTAAAGTCATTGAATCAACAGATGATGATAAACTAGTTGCTGTATTGACTGCTGCTATAATGGCAAGCATGGGAAACAAACCGGATTGTAAAATAAGGGTAAAATCCTTCAGGCGCATTCCGCAGACTTCTCCTGCATGGAATCTGGCAGGCAGGTATGATTATATTTCAGAAAAACTTTAATATTATTTTAAGAAGGACGGTTATTCGTTATGGAGCAATTTATTTCGACAATTAAAGAATTGCTATACAGTTCAGGCTATGCCAATATGCATTGGCTTAATTTGGTATTGATTGGTGTTTCGTGTTTTTTTATATATCTTGCAATTGCAAGACAATACGAACCACTTTTATTGCTACCGATAGCTTTTGGTATGCTACTGGCAAACTTACCTTTTGGAAACCTTATGCATCCCGAATTGTTTGCAGAGCAAGTCGTTATCCAGGATATTGTTGACAAAGGCGGGCTTTTTGACTTCCTTTACTTAGGTGTCAAATTAGGCATATACCCACCGCTGATATTTTTAGGCATAGGGGCAATGACCGACTTTGGTCCGCTTATTGCAAATCCCAAAAGTTTGCTTTTAGGTGCTGCTGGACAGCTCGGTATATTTTTTACGTTTATAGTTGCTAAAATGCTTCCGTTTTTTAACGATGCAGAAGCGGGTTCCATTGCAATAATAGGAGGCGCCGATGGACCAACAGCCATATTTGTAACAACAAAGCTGGCTCCCCATTTATTGGGTCCTATAGCCATTGCTGCATATTCCTATATGGCTCTTGTACCAATAATACAACCCCCTATCATGAAGCTTTTAACCACCAAGAAGGAGCGTTCTGTTGTTATGGAACAGTTAAGAACTGTTTCAAAAGTCGAAAAAGTAATATTCCCTATAGCTGTAACATTACTTGTTTCGCTCTTTGTTCCAGATGCAACTTCATTGGTTGGTATGCTGATGCTGGGCAATCTGTTCAGAGAAAGCGGAGTAGTTGAAAGAATTAGCAAAACAGCTCAAAATGAGCTTATCAATATCATTACTATTTTCCTCGGTCTGACTGTCGGAGCTACGGCAAGTGCGGAAAAATTCCTTGCACCCGGATATGGTATGAAGGCACTGGGAATCATTTTCCTTGGTCTTGTAGCCTTCTCTATCGGTACCGCCGGAGGCGTAATTTTTGGTAAAATCATGTATTGGATAACAGGCGGAAAGGTTAATCCTCTGATAGGTTCTGCCGGAGTATCTGCTGTTCCTATGGCCGCAAGGGTTTCACAAAAAGTGGGACAGAAGGAAAACCCTTCGAACTTCCTTTTGATGCATGCTATGGGACCTAATGTCGCAGGTGTTATCGGTTCCGCAATCGCAGCTGGTATATTGCTTTCAATGATACCTCACTGATTAAGGAACATACAGATAAAAAAGAGTGTCCTTTTAGTATAAAAGGGTGCTCTTTTTTATTTATTACAGCTCTTGGGGTGAAGTGAAAGGGGCGAAACTCTCGTACCCTCGATGGGTACAAATTTTTCTTCAATTATCCCTTCGTATATTTTCATGTAATACAAACTCTGCTATAATTATAGTGGTTGATAAAGGATATGTAAAATATGAAAAAAGGAACTGATATGATATGAAATATGTGTTAATTTTAGGAGATGGCATGGCCGATTATCCGTTGCCGCAATTAAATGATAAAACCCCTTTACAATATGCCCTCAAGCCAAATATAGATTTTCTGGCCAAAAACGGTGAAATTGGTATGGTTAAAACAATTCCTGACGGTATTCCGCCGGGAAGCGATGCTGCAAATCTTTCTGTTATGGGTTATGAACCCAAAAAGTACTACACAGGACGCTCACCTTTAGAAGCTGTTAGCATGGGTATAGGTCTGTCAGATACTGATGTTGCATTAAGGTGCAATCTTATTACACTATCGGATGAAGATAATTACAAGGATAAAGCAATGCTGGACTATAGTTCCGATGAGATAAGTTCCGAGGAATCAGCGGAATTGATAAATGAAATAAATAAACATTTTAAGACCAGTGATATTGTTTTCTATCCCGGCATAAGCTACCGTCACTGCATGGTCTGGAACAAAGGACCGGTAGACTTGAATCTTACACCGCCACATGATATTCTTGAGAAAAAGATTACTTCATACCTTCCCGACAAAAGCAGCACCACTAAAGTGCTAATGGATATGATGCAGAAAAGCTACGATATCTTAAAAGATCATCCTGTGAACAAATCCCGCGTTTCCCGGGGATTAAGACCTGCCAATTCCATTTGGCTTTGGGGCGAAGGAAAGAAACCTTTCCTTCCGACATTTAACGAAAAATACGGTATGAATGGCTCTGTTATCTCCGCTGTAGATCTCATAAAAGGAATAGGTATTCTGGCAGGACTTACGAACATAGACGTTGAAGGTGCTACAGGAAATATCCACACAAATTTTATTGGGAAGGCAAAAGCCGCCCTCTCGGAACTGGATTCCGGTAAGGATTTCGTGTATGTTCATATAGAAGCTCCTGACGAATGCGGTCACAGATATGAAATTGAAAACAAAGTCAAGTCTATTGAAATCATTGATAAGGATGTTGTCGGGATAATTCTCGAAGGTCTTGAAAAGTATGAGGATTATAGAATACTGATCCTTCCGGATCATCCTACCCCTTTATCTTTAAGAACCCATACTGCAGAACCTGTTCCGTTTTTAATGTATCAAAAGTCAAAAGCTCATACATCTGGAATTAAAGGTTATGATGAATTTCAGGCCAGTAACACCGGTAATTTTATCAGTGAAGGCTCAAAGCTGATGGACTACTTTTTATCTGAAAATAAATAAAACTAAAATCAAAATAAACCTGTATATTCTGATCTACGTCTTTACTTTACAGACGTAGATTTTTTATAATCAAAACACTTTTACCTCTTGAATAAAAAGGGTAAGACTTCTTAATAAGTCTATATCGCCTATAACTCCATTGTCATTATATATCCTTACCACAGGCCTCTGAGGACTCCCTATATTCTGCCTTATGACAATGCCGTTAAGTCCGTTGCTCAATAGTACAGTACAACCATTAGGATAAAAAATTATAGTATCCCTGAATATCTCAACAATATCGGGATCGAGAACCTGTCCAGCAACAGCGAGAACACTCTCAAATGCCTGGTGTGGCATTATAGATTCATTATTATTATTATAGCCATGCAACTCATTGTCGTAAAAATCCGCCAGCCTCACAACTCTCGAATACTCGGAAATGGAAGAACCTTTCAGCTTCCTTGGATATCCTGTTCCATCATAATTCTCATGATGCTCGTAGCAAACTATTGAAGAATGCAAACTTAATCCTCTTAGCTTGCGCATTGCTTCAAAGCCGTATTTTACATGTTCAGACCTTTCATCGGGAGTATTTTTCCTTCCTATATCATGTATTAATGCTACTGCAACAATATCATAAAGCTGATTTATATTATAGGACATCCTGTTTCCTAAAAAGGCAACAAGTATGGCAACATTCACGCTGTGCTCCACAACATATTCATCTATTGCTTCGGTTGACAGCATGTTTATCCCTTTATTACCAAATTTCCTTATGTATTCAACAATTTCTTTTGCAGCATCCTTTATAGAATATTCATCCGGACTTTTTGAATCCTGAACGGTTTTATACGCCTGAGTCAATGCTTTGACTACATTATTTCTTGTAGTTACATCAATAGACTGAATTATTTCAACGTCACTGAATCGTTGATCCACAATGTATGCCTTGCTTATCCCCAGTTCCTGGAGTTTCTTTATGTAAACATCTGTAAGCACAACACCGGAATTTAGTATTGCTTTTCCGCTACAGGTTTGTACAGGATAAGCCAGTTCATCACCTGGCTTCAAAGATTTGATACCCACCAATCTCATACACAACCCTCCCCTCACTCCAAGAGGCCTAAAAAAATGATATAGTTTTATGTATTCGACAAAATATATCAATTTCTTTTTTTAAAGGCACAAGTATTATGTTAATTATGTATTACATTTATTATTTTAAAGTAACCTATCAATAATTATACTCAATTACCAGCCCTCCATAGTTATTAACATTTTCAACCTCTTCTGCGTCAAGTCCCAATCTCCAAGTCTCCTCCTGATAATTATCCATTGGGTCAAAAACAACTATCCTGCTTATAATTATCCTGATCATTTCATTGGTAAGGTAGCCTTCTTTAATGCTCCTTTTTATCTGTTTGAGAATTTCATCATTATCCTGGTGCTTTATATCACTTGATTTTATGCCATCCAGCTCTTTATTAAGAGAATATATCCTGTTTTCAAACTGCTGGTTCATCCTTGTAAAAAGGTTTTCCGATATCTTGCCATCAAGTCTATCTTGATAAAGCACTTCCTGCTGGCGAAGTTTTGCTTCAAGTTGCTTTCCAAGCCTGTCAAGAGCAGCTGTATTATCCTGTGCCCGCATACTTTTTTTTAATATCCTTAAAATTTTCTCCTCATTCTTGCTCTCGTTAAGCAAATTATTTAAATCGCATATTACAATATCTTTTACCAGCCTTTCGTTTACGTGGTGGCTTGCACAATAAGATTTGCCATTTCTGGCATAATTGCTGCATATATAACCTGTCGGTCTTTCTTTCCTCTTTCGTGCAAACATTGGACTTTTGCACCTCCCGCAGAATAATAGTCCGCGGAATAAATGTATTATACCTTTATGGGTACCTAAATGCATATTTTTGTTTTCTCTGATCTTTTGTACCTCTTCAAACTCCTGTCTGTCTATTATTGCTTCATGGGTTTCCTCGGTTATAACCCACACATCTTTCGGAAGCCTTCTTGTTTTTTTGCTCTTAAAACTTACCTTTTCGCTGACCCCCTGCACTGTATCTCCAACATATACCCTGCTGCACAAAACCCTTCTTACGCCCACCGGATTCCATTGCCCTTTTGAAGGGGAAGAAATTTTTAAAGCATTGAGCCGGTCTGCAATATAGCTATATCCATACCCTTCCCTGTACAGTTTATATATCTTTTTAACCACCGTGGCTTCATCATTTTTTATTATAAGCTTATTTTTCTCATGGGGGGACTTCTCGTATCCAAAAGGTGCATGACCTATGTATTCGCCTTTTTGAATCTTATATCTCAGATTTGTCCTTATTTTCCTTGAAATATCCCGTATGTATCGCTCGTTATACCAAGTGTCGATTCCTACAGTATCATTATCTTTTATACTATCATACCTTCCGTCGAAAGTAATGACTCGTACTGCTTTCTCTTCGAGAAAGTCAAGAAAAAGCAGTGTCTTTGCATTATTCCTTCCAAGCCTCGACAGGTCTTTTAACAGCAAAAGATTTATCTTCCCGTCTATAACATCTGCCTTTAAACTCTCTATCCCTTTCCTTTCAAACACCGAGCCCGACACATTATCATCAATATAAATCTTCTCTATGCTACCGAGTTTATTATTCTTAACATAGCTGATAAGCAGATCCCTTTGAGTCTCTATTGTTTCATAGTTTTCTTCATTATCATCCCTGCTTTCTCGAACATAAATCCCTATTCTGTATGAATGGGAACCACTCTCAATTTTTATAAACTTCACCCCTTACCCCCAACAATAGTGAAAATATAAAGAAAAAAGCAATCTATTTATCCAGAATTAATCTGACAAGTCTTATCAAAATTTCTTCCAAGTCTGTTTTTCTTGTATATTTTTTTATAACTAATTCATATTTAGACTTCAGCTTCTTTTTATTCATACAAATACCTGCAATTCCTGTTCGGTATTGTATAATATATGTTACTTAAGTAAAATATAAAAATTGTCCTATAGTTGAATGCGATTTAAAAATACACTTCCTCTGTTTGTGGATATATGCTTTAAATATCCTGCCATTAAGCGTATAATAATAAGCAAGCAAAAATATACAAAAAATATGGAAGGTGATATTATATGGCACGCGAAATTCCTCAAAAACTTATTATATTTTTAAAAAACGCAATAAAAGATGTGGATGACGGTTATGAATATTCCTCGGAACTTAATAGAATCCTCAATTCCGATGAATGCCAAACTGCACTTACCGGAAAGGAAATTGAAGCACTAAGGGACTACTCGGACAAGATAAAAAAAATAGGTGAAATCAATTATTACTCGGAGCAAAAAATTAAAGACATCGAAACAGAATTCTTCGGCGGGAAAGGAATTTTAGGTTTTCTTGGCGTTTCAACCGAATAAAAATCTTTGGGACATCGAGTCCCAAAGATTTTTGCCGGATTTCCTTTCAGGAAATGGCCCTAATAAAAACCTTCGGGACATCGAACCCCAAAGATTTTTGCCGGATTTCCTTTCAGGAAATGGCTCTAATCAAAGCTGGTTTGGTCCTTCTGAATGAAACTTAAAATTTCAGAACTTTTTTCTTTTTGACATTGCGGGAATGTTTATCTGCGTTCTGTATTTGGCAACTGTACGCCTTGATATATCTATGCCGTCATTCTTTAACGCAACAGTAATATCATTATCACTCAAGGGTTGCTTTTTATCCTCGGCTTTTATCATTTCCTTTATTTTTATTTTTATATTTTCGCCCGTGGTCTGGATATTCCCTGAAGAGACTCTGGATGGGAAAAAGTATCTCATTTCAAAAACGCCCCAAGAGCACTGCAAATACTTGCCGCTAATCGCTCTGCTCACTGTTGATTCATGAACACCTGCCTTAACTGCAAGTCCTTTCATTGTTAAAGGTCTAACACACTGTTTTCCATTTTGAAAGAATTCTATCTGGCTACTTACTATGCATTCTGTAACTTTTATAAGTGTATTCTTTCTCTGTTGAATACATTTTATTAGCCATAATACACCGTCGATTTTTGAGCGTATGAACTTTCTAGCCTCAATGTTTATATCTTCCTTCATAATGTTTTTGTAGTAACTGCTTACATTTACAATCGGCAAAGAATCCTCATTGATCAAAACCTCATACTTTCCGTTAATTTCTTTAACAAAAACATCCGGGACAATAAACTTTGTATCGTCGCAACTGTAAAATTCCCTTCCGGGTCTGGGTTCAAGTGTTTTAATTAACTCTAATATTTCAGATACTCTTTCAATAGTAAGTCCCGTTTTCTTTGCAATTCTAGAAAGCCTGTTATCCGCAAGTTCATCAAGATACCCTTCTACCACCATCAGTATATCTTTATCGTCAATACCCATTTGTGAAAGCTGTATCAGCAGGCATTCCTTGAGATCCCTGGCACAAACTCCCGGTGGATCTAGCGATTGTAGTATTTTAAGCGTGTTCTCAATCCTTTCCGAAGGCATATTAAAAAATGATGCAGCCTCGGAAATGTCTATAGCAAGATACCCGTTCTCATCAATATTATCTATAAGATATTCCCCAATTTCGGCTTCTTTCTGGCTTACAGAGGATGTATGCAACTGCATAAGCATATGCTCTTTTAATGACAATTTTAACGTTGTCCTATCTACAGGAATAATATCTTCACTTTCCTTTATTCCGTCATTTTTTAAAGTAAACTCTGATGCTGTAACATAATCGCTTTCAGGTTCTTCAATATTGATGGGAATAATCTCTTCGTTAAGAGGATAATAAGCCGGATTAATTTCCATAGCAGGGTTTGTCTCCAGCTCATATTGAAGATAGTCCGTAAGCTCCTGTGAATTCATTTTAAGTATCTCAAGAGCCTGTTTTAACTGCGGTGTCAGTATTATTTTCTGTGATTGGATGAGACTTAAGTCAAAATAAAAATCCAAGATTTATCCTCCTTAACTAAAAATTTGACTCAATTTACCGTTTAGGTATTGTGAAAATATAAATTCCTGTCGTTAACCATTACTTTATATATTTTAAAGCTTCAGCGCATAATTTATTACTATATTCAAAGCAATCAAAACATACAAAATAAAAGAGATTGTTATAGGCCAGTGCGACACAATTGAAATAACATCGTTGGTAAAAGTAGTTGTCGATGGCTTTATCAAATATTTACCTCTTGTCGTCAAATAAAAACATGCTACAAGTACTAACACTATCATAGCACATACTGCTCCATAAACCAATATTTCACCCAACTGAGCTACAGTAATGCGTGTATCATTAATTTCCTCTCCACTACTGCTGTAATAATACTGAAAAATTACAGATATCAGGTTATTGGCAAAATGAGCCAGCATTCCTGCAAAAATCGAATTTGTTCTTATCACATAATACCCTATTAGCAAACCTAAAAAAACCGGCCCCACAAAATTTGTTATATCATAATGAAAAATTCCGAATAAAATGGATGTTATGATAATCGCCTTCATTGATCCCCTGCTCTCATAAGCTTTCAGCAATACCCCTCTATGCAGTATCTCTTCACATATTGCAGGCGATACTGCAACTACCAATATCTCTATAAAGAGCTCTCCAGAATTACCAGGAGCCGGTATTGAATCTACCGGTACATAACCAATAAATTGAAGAGCATACAAGACTGTCGAATTTAAAGCCACTGCCACTATATATAAAGGAAAAGAAATCAGCGATATGGTAATGGCAGAGTAAAAATCCAGTCTGTTAAATCTTAAAACATCCTTGATACTGATATTATTAACAACAATATAAAAAAACACCGGAATCAGTATGAAAATAAGCTGGTTAACAGCCAGAATCAAATATGTATTATTCTCATAAAAGCCTTTAAAAAACACATCGGCAATTGCAACTACCAGCGAAAATACAAAACATAAAGCTGTAACTGCCAAAAATAAACTGTTTGCTCCGGTGACGGTCACTTTATTGTTCACTGTCCATGAGCCCTTTCTGTATTATCGGAAATAATTCTTGATTCCGTGATTACAGCATCTAGCGCAATATCATGCTTCTCTTTAGGTATTGATGGATAAATCTGCATCTCATAAGCAATACCTGCTTTATAGCACCCTGGCTTCAAACCCTTCAGAAAGCCGTCGTAGTAACCTGCACCATAGCCAATCCGATTTCTTTTTGTATCAAATGCTACACCCGGTACAACTATAATATCAATATCTTCTTTTTTCAACTTTATGGTGTTTTCCTTTACAGGTTCCATAATTCCATAAGTTCCCCGACTCAAATCTTTTGCAAGGTTTTTTACCAGATAGGCTTCAATCGCTTTCTTTTCATTTATGCTATCAACCAAAGGCAGAGCAAGCCTTTTTCCGGTTTCAAAACAGTAACGGATTATATATTCTGTCATCACTTCATTGCCAAAGTCCATATAAGCCATAACAACTCTGCTTTTATCAAATTCTTTTGTATTTATAAGCCTCTTTGTTATCTCAATACTCTTTTTTACTACCTCATCTTTTAAAAGGCTTTTCCTTAAGTTCAAAACTTCTTTTCTTATTTCATTCTTTTTAATCATAAGTATTATCACCTTAAAAGTAAAAATAACATTTTACTTATCCCTTATTACCCTGACAAGATACTGCGATGTTAGAAACATAAAAGCAAAAACTGTAAAAGTCGTAAAAAAAACAGACCAGAACAACGATTTAAAAAACGTCCAGTCAGCTGCTTTCAAAATAGTATAAACCATCCTGCTTATTATAAATATTAATGAAAATACAAAAATAGAAGATATCAATATCCATGGAAGAATTCCAGTTAATATCAGCACTATAGTAATCAAACCCATAACAAATAGAATAAGAAGTTCAACCGGATTTTTCACAACAGGACTTACGTTCATGCCATTTACCTTGAAATTTGCAGCAGGCATAAGGAATATCGCTACAGGCATGCCAAAAAACATCCCGGTAACCAATCTTGTCACATTGTCGGTTTGCCTTATGTTTACATAGGAACTTGCCCCGTCAAGCATCATGGGAATCATCATCAAGGCAAGAATAAGGCTTATCCTTATTTCCGGCATCTTGTCCGATTTCATCCTTCCCTTCACAAGGCAAAAAACAAAGGAAACAAAAATCCCTAGATAAATGCCCGTGTCCCGGGCACACACTGGTAACGGCATTTCATTAACGCATATTGTCCTTTCGGACAACTGATGGCAAACCATTGATCCAAAAAAGTAAAACAAATCGCTTAGCTTTCCCATCACTTAAAAACCAGTCCCTAACATATCTTCTAAAACAATATAAAATACGCAACACGAAATGCTGGACACAACAAAAACAATCAGGGATGCAATAAGAAGAGCAAACCCGAATGAACGTTTATCAGTGTCACCATCGCTGTTCATAAACACTATTGCAATTATTAAACCCGCAAGCTGTCCAATTCCGGGGATAATACTGCATGCAACCGTAATAAAAACCTTAATCCCGTTGCTCAATGATGTCTTGTATTCATCTTTTGTCTGCGCAGGGTATTGATTTTTGATGTCTTTGTTCTGAGTCTGAGGACTGTCATTCTTTACGGAAACTTCTCTTGAAATGCCTGAAAGTCCATCGCTGTCAATAGCATTATGTTTATTCTCCGGCTTAATTGGTACAGACTGGTCAGAATATTGGCTGTAATCTGAATAACTGCCTTGATTGGTAATTCGCTCTTTAATACTATTATTCAACTGGGTATTCTCTGCTTCATCCCGATGTATCTTTTCCGATTCATCCACCTGTCCTTTAAACTGTTCCTTTTTAGTTTCATCTGGCTGATTTTTATCAATTCCGTATGTATTATAGTCAGAGTTTTCACTGTTTATGCCAGATTCATAATTGGTGTCAAAAGTCAAATCCTTTTTCTCTTCCTTCTCTTCAGGATAATTTGTCTTTAGCTCAAGCAGACTGCCGCAGTAAGGACAACGTTTAAAATCCGATGCTATATCTTCACCGCAAAAACTGCATATCTTTCTATCGTTTTCCATCCATGCTCCTCCTTAAAATCAGAAGTTTATTTTCAGTTTTTAATAAATAACTTTCATTATTACTCTATTCTGCAAAATGCACGAAAATCCTTCCTTTATATTTGCTAAAATTTGTTTAGATTAGGGCTTCTAATTCTAAGGTGTATACTGTTTAATAAAAACATCCTGTCAAGCCTGCTATATAACGTATACATAAAATTGAGTACCTATGATTGGTACTCAATTTTATGTATATTTTATTTCTATTTTTCTTTTATTCTTCAATATATGTACCGGCTTCCTTATAATACAAATACAAAAGAGCCTTTATAATATCATTACAGTTTTCATTTGTTATTGTGTGGATATCACCTCTGTCAACCTGTATAAACAACCCTATTTGATGCTTATGACTATTATCAATCACTGTACTTATCATATCAATTGCTTTAAGCGCTTCCCTATAAACATAAATCCATTGCCCAACATCCTCATCCATATTTATCTCCTTCTCATAATATTTCTGTAAAAAACCCTTTATTTCGCCACTTTTGTTTGAATACAGGTTTACAGTAACATTCATCAATTCTTTCCTCCCACAGTTTTTCGTTTGATTGTTTAGAGTTGATATGCATGCAAAAAAATATGCAAAGCGGTATTTACATAATAAGTTTGACATAAATATTGAGAAACCCTTTATGTAATTTTTTCATTTGATAATGTCCTGTAATACAGTATTATTTATCAACATCTTGAAATAATATTAATGAATAAATCTTGTCAGGAATGGAGGGGCGTTTGCAGTTTATCTGCATTATATTATGAAAATTATCAGAATAACCTTAAAAAAAATTATTATTCCGGTTTTTATAATAACACTGCTTTTTAGTGGCTGTAGCCGAAGTAATGAAAATCAGCAACCCAAGAATCAGCAAATACAGTCAGAACAACAAGAGGATAAAATACCGGAACAGCTAAAAGATATTGAGAACAGTATTGAAAAGATAATTAAAACCCTTAACGGCCCTGCTATTGAAACAGAAGATAAAAAAGAGCCACAGCTCCAACAAAATGCTAATAAATCAAAAAACAAACAAGATGACACAGGAAACAAAAGCAATGGTCAGGAGAAGGGAGGCGAAGAAGAAGGAGGAGGAGAAGGAGAAGACAAAAAAGCAGAAAAAGATCAGGATAATCCGCCAGAAAGCAACGGGCAAAACCAAGAACAAAGCGACTCAAATCAAGAGCAGAGTAAAAAACCGACTCAAACAGAAGCACTAATGCCTAATGAACAATGGAATAAGATTGAACCTGTAATAAACACCTTGCATTACAAATGGAACAGCTATATGCCTATGACCGCAAAAAAAAATGCTGACAGAAAACTTATTGAAAACTTTAGTACAGCACTTAATAGTCTTACAGACAGTATAATAAGTAAAAGCCAAACTAATACGTTAATGGCTGCAAGTTACCTTTACGCATATATACCTGATTTCTATATGCTTTACAGAACAGAAACATCCCCTGCGATAAAACGCGTAAGATATTATACCAGGAATGCCATGCTAAATTCTATGACAGCTAACTGGACTCAGGCAGAAAGTGATATAAACAATTTAAAATCAGTCTGGTCGATATATAAAAATACAGTTTCGCAAGAACAGCAGGAAAATGTAAGCAAACTTGATTATTCAATTTATGAGCTTGAGAAAGTGATAATGGAAAGAAACCAGTCTCTTTCAGACATCAAAGGAAGAGTTGCCATGTCAAACATACAGGAACTTGAAAAATAAAGGAAGCAAGGGGGAAGCAAGGGGACGGTTCTGCCGCTTCCATTGATGGAAGCGGCAGAACCGTCCCCTTGCTTCCTTTATATTCTGTTATTTATGAGGTATAATATAGACATAAATAAGAAAGGACATAACTAATGAAAGTATTGGGAGTAATTGTTGAATATAACCCATTTCATAACGGTCATTTATACCACATAAAGAAGTCGAAGGAAATAAGTGGTGCGGATTATGTAGTAAGCGTAATGAGCGGCAATTTTATACAACGGGGTGAACCGGCAATTGTAAACAAGTGGATCAGAGCAAAAATGGCGTTGTTATCAGGGGTTGACCTCATTATTGAACTGCCGTTACCTTATGCAGTATCAAGTGCAGAATTCTTTGCCTTTGGTGCAATCAAGATCCTAAATGATATAGGTATTGTTGACTATATATGTTTTGGAAGCGAGAACAGTGACATCAATAATTTGGACGCTATTGCAAAAATACTTATAAACGAACCCGAAAGTTATAAGGCATTATTAAAAAAAGCTCTTTCCGAGGGTCTTTCTTATCCTTTGTCGAGAGAGATTGCATTAAGTGAGTATATTGAATCCGAAAACTTTCGTATAGACGAGCTTTCCGAATTACTAACATCTTCAAATAACATTTTGGGTATTGAATACCTTAAAGCACTTCGAAAACTAAAAAGCAACATAACTCCACTTACAATAAAGAGAACAAACAACACATACAACAGTAGTGCTTTAACCGGAAATATATCAAGTGCAACATCCATCAGAAGACATGTCATGGAAACATCCGACTCTGCTGAAGAAAACTTACTTAAAGAAGTAATGCCGGAAGTCTGCTTATGCATTCTTAACAAAGAATTCTCAAGCGGTCGGGGTCCCGTTTTCGCAGAAAACTTTGAAGACATAATTCTTGCTCTGCTAAGAAAAATGGATACATCGGATATACGAAAATATCCTTACATATCTGAAGGTCTTGAAAACAGAATAAAAAAAGCGTCTCTAACCTCAGGGTCATATTATGAACTTGTCGATAATATCTGCACAAAAAGATACACAAAAACCAGGATACAAAGAATACTCATGAGCATTCTAATCGGTATAACTTCATACGACTTTGATATGTTCAACCAATACGGAGGTCCCACCTATGCAAGGGTATTGGGATTCAACGAAAAAGGAAAATACCTTCTATCAAAAACCAAGAAAAAAACATCAATTCCGGTAATTTTAAAAACGGCTGACTTTATGCAATCATGCAATCCTCTGGTAAGAAAGATGTTGGAACTGGAGTCATATTCAACTGATATTTACGTTCTTGCCTTCAACAATCCTTCTTACAGAAGAGCAGGACAGGACTTTACACAAAATGTAGTAAGAATAACTGATAATCAGCAGTAGTCAAGGATAAAGAAATCATTTGAAAAGGATTCATATTTCAAGAAGCCCTTCCCTGAACTTCATCTGATAATTCATACAGAACTTATCCCTGCCTAATAATGCTTCGGATGCATATATAAGTGCCATAAGCTTTTTATCCAAGGGGTCCAATATAGGTGCATCTATACCGGATACCATTGCCGCTACCAAAAAAGCCTGATTCATAAGGCTTCTTGCCGGAATCCCAAAAGATATATTACTTATTCCGCATGCAACACGAACTTCAGGAAACTCGCTTCTTAGCCTCCTGATAGAGTCCAGAGCGTCAGAGCCATAATGCCCGCCTGTGCCGACGGACCTAACAAAGGGGTCGAGATAAATATCCTGTAACGCAACCCCCTCTTTTGTAAGTCCTTCAATAAGCCTTCCTGCAATCAATACCCTTTCATCAATAGTCTCAGGCATACCCGAGTCATCCATACATAAAGCTATTACACCTGTTTCAAATTCCTGTACCAACGGTAAAACAGCAAAAAACCTTTCTTTCTCCCCTGTTATGGAGTTAATAATCGGCTTCGGATTTCTATTAGCCTTAAGGGCAGCCTTTATAGCTTCCGGATTGTCTGAATCTATAGAGAACGGAACATCGGAAACCTCCTGTATAATATTCACAAGCCACTCCAGATTCTGAACATCCTCATCCAGAAATGAGCCGACATTGATATCAATATAGGATATACCTGCATCATGCTGTTTTTGAGCCAGATTCTGAATAAAATCGGCATCTTTCACAGCAATGGCTTGCTTAACACTCTTTGAATTCCCGTTTATTCTCTCACCGATTATATACATTAAATTCCCCTCCATGAATCAGCATTCCATAAAGTCAAAAGCTTATACTTCCACAATTATAGGTAATATCATCGGTCTTCTCTTAGTCTTCTCGTATAAATAATCCCTTAAAGCATCCCTTATGATACCCTTTTTAGCAGCCCAGTCATTCTTTTTCTTTTCTTCGCATTTTTGGATGGCAACACGGCTAACTTCTTTTATTTGCTCCATTAGATCCTCCGACTCTCTTACGTATACAAAGCCCCTGGATATAATGTCAGGTCCTGCAACAACAACCCCCGAACCACCATCTATAGTAACAACAACAACAATAAGACCATCCTGGGATAAATGCTTTCTGTCACGCAGTACAATATTGCCTACATCACCTACTCCAAGCCCATCCACAAGTACTCTTCCCGATGTAACGCTCCCATTCATCCTTGCAGAATCCTCAGTCAACTCCAGAACTCGTCCTATGTCCATTATAAATATATCTTCCATCGGCATTCCCAACTCATTTACAAGATTTGCATGTTGCTTAAGATGACGATATTCTCCATGTACCGGCATGAAAAATTTTGGTTTTATAAGTCTTTGTATGAGTTTAAGTTCCTCCTTGCAAGCATGCCCGGATACATGTATATCAGCCCACGACTCATATATTACTTCTGCATCCTTTTTGAAAAGTTCATTTATTACCCTTGAAACAAATTTCTCATTACCAGGTATGGGGCTTGCAGAAATAATCACCAAATCTCCCGGAACTATTTCAACCTTTTTATGTTCTCCTGCGGCCATCCTGGATAATGCCGACATTGGTTCCCCTTGGCTGCCTGTAGTAATTATTACAATTTTCTCGCAAGGGTATTTGTTTATCTGGTCTATGTCAACCAATACACCTTCTGGAATAGTCATATACCCCAGATTCATTGATACGTTAACGACATTTACCATGCTCCGCCCACAGATAGCTACCTTGCGACCAAATTTGACTGCTGAATTTATAACCTGCTGAACCCTGTGAACATTAGATGCAAAAGTTGCAACAAGTATTCGATTTTTTGCGTTCATAAAAATATCTTCGAACGTGTCACCCACTGTCTTCTCAGACATTGTATACCCTTCTCTTTCAACATTGGTACTGTCACACATAAGCAAAAGGACACCTTTTTCCCCGAGTTCTGCCAGTCTCGGCAAATCCATTGGTTCGCCTTCTATAGGGGTATAATCAATCTTAAAGTCTGATGTATGAACTATGATGCCTACAGGAGTAAATATCGCTAGTGCCACAGAATCTGCAATGCTGTGGGTCGAACGTATAAATTCCACCTTGAAACTACCAAGTTGAACAACATCCGATTGTTTTACTACCTTAAGCTCAACCTCACTCAAAATACCATGCTCTTCAAGCTTCTGTTCAAGGAGCCCCAATGTAAGTTTTGTACCATATATGGGAACATTTATTTCTTTTAACACATAAGGCAGTGCTCCTATATGGTCTTCATGTCCATGGGTCAATACTATTCCTTTCACTTTCTCTTTGTTTTTAATAAGGTATGAAACATCGGGAATCACAAGGTCAATCCCAAGCATGTCGTCCTCAGGAAAAGCCAAACCGCAATCCACAACAAATATATCATCACCATACTCAAGCAATGTAATATTCTTGCCAATTTCCCCAAGGCCTCCAAGAGGTATTATCTTTAGTTTTTTCTTTTTTTTCGCCACAATTAAACCTCCACTTTAATAAATTAATATGAAATACGAAATGGCATAAATAAAACAAGCCCGAGCAACATTAAAGAAAGCCCTGGAATGTTTTATTCCGCTATTCAATTTAATATGTATCCATCCGCTCAATATATTATAAGTAAATAAGCAGGATCACTCATTTACATATTAATCAACTTAATAATACTAAATATTATCAACTCTATTATTATAGCATATTTTACAGGTATATAAACATAAATTTTATTAAAATTAATTTTCTCAGTTGTTACAGGCACAAAAACAAAATAGAGTGCCCATCGAGGGCACTGTATTTTGTCTCTTTCATTTCACTCCAAGAGACCTAAACAAAACA
>CAYPCH010000015.1:26646-42503 GCA_964409165.1 uncultured Oscillospiraceae bacterium
CGAGGGCACTGTATTTTGTCTCTTTCATTTCACTCCAAGAGACCTAAACAAAACAAGGGAAAGGCAAATTGCTTTGCCTCTCCCTTGTTATTCTACTTAAACCATATACTTAAATTGATTTTATGTCTTAGAATTTTGATATAGTTCCAAGAATAAATCTTTTGATTAACGCATAGTCAGTGGAGTTTACACTTCCGTCCTCATTAACATCAGCATTTGCAAGTCCGGTACCTTTAAGTTCCTGTGTACCAAGAATATGTCTTTTTACCAATGCATAGTCAGTGGAGTTTACACTTCCGTCCTCATTAACATCACCCAAAGTTCCGCTACCAACAGGAGGTGTAGTAGGTGTTGAACCACCACCACTTACAGTAGGTCCTACTTCATTCATGTAACCTGCAATCCATGCCATAGGAGCATTCCAGTTAGTTGTACATTCGTTAGTTGACCACGACTCAATGTGATCCATATAAGCCTTTTGTGGAGGTATTTCTCCTGGTATCCAACCGGATCCTTTAACCCATGGATCCTGAAGTCCTGAGTTAGGTCCACCTACTGCGATTCCAGGAGGTGCCATCGGGAATGTAGGGTCAACCTGATGTGAGAACCAACGATGGTGAGGATACTGTACATGCATTTCTCCGTATCCTGTTACGTAAACGAAATCCATAGGATTACGTCCGAACAAGTAGTCCACACCTGAAACAGCACCGTTGAAGTGCTTGATATCTTTACTGAAATCATACGCATAAGCCATAACAATAACATTGTTCATTACAAAGGAGTTTGATCCCCAAGGATATCCTTTTAATGTGAGACCGCTTACGCTAATTGTACACTGTTTGAGTGGGATTCCGTATCCCTGGTTGTTTTCCATTTCAATAAAATCTTCTGAAGCTGCTATGATGTTATTCTTTGCAGTCTGTATTTCAGACGCTGAAAGAGCACTAGGCTCAACAAGAGCAAGTGTCAATGTTCCCATTGAATGGGTGTTTCCCCAGTTGAAGCTTCCAGGTGTGTCTGATTCTTCTCCTGAATCCAATGTGCTTGGAAGTTTCAAGAACCATTTGGATTTCTTAATATAATCAAGATACTCTGAATCTCCTGTAGCTGCTAACATTTCAGAAGCAGCCCAATAGAAATCATCTTCAACATAGTCATCGCCGTAAGGTCCACCACCTACTGCATCATCGAAAGGAGCATATATAGCTGGGTTTGCAAGTGCTGCTTTCCATGCAGTTTCTGCAGTTGACAAACATTTGTTTGCAAAGGATGGGTCAAGATCCTTCCACAAACGATAAGCCTGGGCACATACTGCAACAAGGTTTAGTGTAGCAGCTGTTGTCGGTGGCTTCAAGTGACGATCCAATTCATCCTGATGAGGCATAACTGCAAGACCTGTCCACCTTATGTCATGACCTTTATGATGTGCCATACCTGCTCTAGGATTGCCTGCAGGCACCTGCAACTTAATCATACATTCCACGTGAACACGTGCCTCGTCAAGTACGTCAGGATAACTGTTACTGCTTTCTGGAATATTCAAATCCTGATATGGATCAGTATCTCCTATAAGTTTAGCACGTTCGTACTGATTCTGCATTGTCCATACGCTGATACCGCCATTAACAACATATTTACCGTGGTCACCGGCATCATACCAACCACCTGAAATATCAAGAGTGTGGCTGGAACTGTAAGGATCCCACCCGGCCGGTGGATCTTTTTCACATGCGACAATATCGCTCACATGTCCTGCTGGACGTGTCCATTCTGAGCTCTTAGCATAAGGCATCTCTATAGGAACACTACTTCTTGCATAATAGAAATATCTGAATGAATCGTACATGAGCTCACTATACATATCATCAGCTATATCAAACTCAAAGCTGGTTCCCTGTCCCACCTGAAGGTAGTAATTTTTCCCAGGAGTTGTGTAGTCAGAAAAGTCGATAATCTGTACAGAATCTCCAGAGTCTTTATCGGCTCCAAAAGGCTTTGTTTTTCCATCTGCAACTGTTGTTCCGCTACTGTTCTTAAGCTCCCAAGTCTGTGATGATGATGAAGATGTAACCAAAGTAGCTACCTTTCCAGAACCAGGGTAGTATCCCAACTGATTTACACGGATAGGCTTCGGCGAAGGCGTCGGCGGTACCGCAGTCGGGTTGAACTGTGGGTCTGAGAGTGACATATCGTCAAATATGAACTCTGTACCGGCAGATACATCCTTACCTCCGATATGAAGCGCAAATTCACAAACATCTGCAGTACGAGTTGCAGTAAATGTTTCACTGCATGTCCAAGCTTGTCCTGCTTTTAAATCCTGAGGTTGCCAGGATCTGTTACCAAGGTTCCAGTCCTCAAAATAAGGATCATTCTGGTCACCTACTTTTGCGTAAATTTTAGCATCTTTACTGGCAGTAACTGTAAATTTTACAGTGTATGTATGACCTGACTGAATTGTAAGACCTCTGTGACGGAACTGAACGTCCCATCTGTTTTCAGCAGCACCTGGATTGATAACTGTAATGTAGTATTTGCCATTCTTAAGACTGAACTCTGATTTTCCAGGTAAAGACTCACATGTGTGCCATGGGAGACCTACCCCATCATTAAAGTTGGTCTGACCTAGCAGTTCACCCGCAAAGGCCATAACCTGGGTTGCCAACAACGAGAATACCAGCAAACCCACGGTCGCAAGTTTTTTTAGCATGCTTTCTTCCTCCCTTTTAAAATTTGATAAATTATTTATATATGGTTTACCCGTTATATAAATTCGTAATATTATATAGTTTTAGGGGGCTTTACTTTAAAATTTTTGTGAAAAATTAATAAAAAACTTTTTTATTATTAATTTTCAACTCAACTTTCCCACAATATTTATGGGTTCTTTGCCACTAACGTAGCATTACTCACCGCGGTCAAAAAGTAAACTTTTTGCCCTTAACTTGTGAGCAACCAGAGCCTCAAAATACTATAAGTGGGGTAATTGGGTTTTTAAGTAAAAAGCGTTAGTCTGAGTTCTGCAAATTCCAAGCTGACACTTTTTTTAACATAATATTTTATATCGTATTTATATGACAGTATTTCCCTTTAGATTATCCAACGTTGCTCTAATGCTTGGCGTCTTCCAGTCAATTCTTCTGCTGTCCTCAATTATTCTTTCATACACCTTCAGCGTTTTTTCTGTAACGTTATTCCAATTATAGATAGTATGAACCTTCTCTAAAGCCTTCTTTTTAATTTTTTCTGCCTTACTGGGATTATGAAGAATTTCAAGTATGCTGTCAGCAAGTGAATTCGCATTCCCAGTGTATGACTTCATCCCATCAACACCATGATCAACTATTCCCCCAAGTCCTCCCGTTTCAGATACCACAACAGGCACATTTGCAACCATTCCTTCTAAAGCTACAATGCCAAAAGGCTCATAAAGGCTTGGAAACACTGCTACATCCACACATTTGTAAAGTTTCAGAAGGTCTTCATCGCTTATATATCCCGTAAAACACACCTTATGGGATATTCCCATCTGTTCGGTTTTCCACCTGAGGTTATCAAGTTGCGGACCCTTGCCGGCTATGACAAACCTTGTGTCATTATAATGGTGCAGAACCTTCGGTACTGAATCTATCAGTACATGAACCCCTTTTTCGTTTACAAGTCTCCCAACAAAGAAAACAATCTTTTCGTTATCGGACGCAAAATTCCTTCTGAAATCCATATCCTTTTCACAACCGTCAAACTTATCAAGTTCCACACCGTTTGGTATTATGTCGATTTTATCGTCAGGTACCTGAAAGACATTCTGAATCTCATTTTTCATATATCCACTGTTTACGATAACTCTCCAGGATTCATAGGCCAGCCACCACTCAATGTTATTTATATAACGCTGAGTATCGTTATGTATACCCCAGTTCCTTCCATGCTCAGTAGCATGTATTGTCGCAATTAGCGGGATGGAATAAGAACTCTTTAGAACTCTTGACGCAAAAGCAACTATCCAGTCATGTGCATGAATAATGTCAAATTTCCCCGTCTCATTTATCAGCTTTATACCATATTCTATCAGTACATAGTTAAGCTGTAGAACCCAATCGACAAAACTGCATGTATCCACGTCATAAGAGTGGACTCTGTGAACATATACGCTATCATCCTTCTCCAATTCTTTCATTCCTATATCCCAACAGGTTATTACGTGAACTTCATTGCCTCTGTCTCCAAGTTTCTGCGCAAGTCCGTGTACTACTCTCGATATTCCTCCAACGATTTTAGGAGGGTATTCCCATGACAGCATTAATATCCGCATAACATTCTCCTCCGCGACCTTTGTTACATAAATTATTCTGTCTCTTTCCTTATTATACGCAATATCGTTATTTTTATATAGAAAGATAACATATCCCTTACTAAAAAAATTTGGAACAATGACAAATCATAAATTTTCTATTTCTTCGAACTGTTTAAAAAACCCTCTTTTATTTTAATATTTTATGTGAATTTATATAAATTATTATAATAAAATCAGTTTATCACTTGACTGCAATTAAAGCATTTATTGCCACCTGCTTTACTGCATCCTTTTTGCACTCTCATATGCAAGTTCAGAACGTTCACATTCCTCGTCATTCAGGGTTATCTGGTAACAAAGAGAGCTCCCCTTCATCCTTTCAGAGGCATAGCACAACCCGTTCGTTCTTATATCCAGGAAAGGATGGTCTATCTGTTCCGGGTCACCCACAAGTATTATTTTCGTTCCAATTCCAGCCCTTGTAATAATACCTTTTACCTGCTTGGGTGTAAGGTTTTGTGCTTCATCAATAATAACCCATTGTTTAACTATTGACCTCCCTCTTATAAATGCAATTGCTTCCGTATTAATGATTTTCCTGTCAAAAAGCTCATCAACTTTATCCTTTAGTTCCTTTTCACTTTTATAACGCTCATTCTCGTCATTGTCTATCAATACCTCAAGATTATCAATTATAGGTCTTAAAAAGGGAGCAATTTTTTCCTGTTCGGTTCCGGGCAGGAATCCAATATCTTCATCGAGTCTTACATTAGGTCTGCAAACCAGTATTTTTCTGTAAAGCTTACTCTGTTCAACCATTATTTTATGCAAACCTACTGCCAGTGAATAAAAAGTTTTTGCAGTTCCCGCAGGACCTTTGACAATTACCAGAGGAGCTTTATCAGCCTCTGCCATCAATGCTTCCTGCAAAAATTTCTGCCCTGCATTTCTTGGTATTACTCCAAATGGTCTTTCCTGCAAATACTTCAAATGTACTATTTTTTTACCATCAAACCTCCCTAGAGCAGTTTGCTTCTCATTAACCGAAGAATGGATAATCAAGAATTGGTTTGTAGTCAGAGTTGGACTTTCTTTTTTCATAAAATCATTATTAAAGCAAAAAACATCTTCCTGATTAAGAACTCCCTTATTATAAAATTCATTAAGCTTTTGTTCTTTTGTATATACTTCCAATCTCCCTCTATATTGTTCATCATAAACCGGCACCTGCTCAGCAAAAAAATCCTGTGCTATGATGCCTAGAATATCTGCTTTTATTCTTTCAAATACGTCTTTTGTAACTAAAAATACATTTTCTCCTTTTTCCAGCAAGCCCTTACAAACTTTTAATATCCTGTTATCATTATTACTTTCCACCCAGCTTTCAGGAATTTTAACATTACTAAAATTCAGTTCTACCCTAAGTATACCTCCATTTTCAAGCTTAACCCCTTCATTTAAATTTCCTTTAGACCTAAGTTCATCCAGAATTCTTGCTGCATGTCGTGCATTTGCCCCCAACTCGTTATTATCCCTTTTAAATTTGTCCAGTTCCTCAAGCACCACTTCGGGAATAACAACCGTATTATCTCCAAAGGAGTACAATGCAAATGGAGTTTGAAGCAAAACATTTGTGTCAAGAACAAAGGTTTTATTCAATATTAATCGCTCCTATCGTATTAAATTTTCCTTCTGTCTTAATGATTGTTCCTCTATCATTTCTCTTTTAATTTGAAGCTTATATTTACTTAAATTATAACATATTCATAAATTATATTAATCACAAAAAATGATTCTATATGTTTTGCAATAAACAGTTTACAAGCAAATTGAAATGTAATGTAAAATATTTATTGCATTCAATATATCGGCAAAATAATTCCTATATAAAATATGTTTTTAGATAAGCTGTTTATAACACCTGCGAAATTTCATTTCTATTTTCTCTTAGCTCTAATACCTATAATCTTTATAGAACTATATCCCTGCTTTAACTGAAACTTCTTTCCCATCAGGTTAGTATCAAATAACTACATAATTCAAACATAAAGCATGTTATCATATAAATAGCAGATATTTTTTCATGGCACTGGAAGTCCATATAGTTATGAGTCTTGAACCTGGTAATAGTGAAAGGGTGTGAACATAGGTGTATTCGGCTGATATTATGTTTGATAACTATCCGGACTGGTATAAAGTTGAAAAGGAAACTGAAAAAACTGTAAAAAAACTGACAAATATAAAGGAATTGGTTCCCTATTTAGGTAATTCTGATGAGTTTATAAGAAGACTTGCCATTCTGAGAATAAATGAATTAAGGCTTAAGGATTCAATAGTCCCTCTTAAAGAACTGCTTGATGATCCTTTAGAATCAACAAACAACAAGGAATTGGCTGCTTGGACAATAAGGGTTATAAGCCTTCATTGGAATACGGATCTTTTTATAACAAACAAATACCTGAATAAATACTCCGGGAAGGAAAGATACAGTGATGTCTGCAAGGTAACAATCAAAGACAGCCTTCCGACATTAAAATTCAGTTTTTCCTCCTCTCTTGTCAATTCGGAACTCAAGCTTGAAAGCAACGATATAAGGAGCAGCAGGGATATGGAATTCGACCTTTCTTTCTCAATAAAGGAATGGTTCCTTCAATATTCACATGAAATACTTGATGACCTGAAACAGCTTATTATAAAGCTTCCCTTTCTTTTGTTTTTCTGCTTAAAACGTGCAGCCGTTTTTATTTTTATGCTAATATCAGGAATTGCTAAATTCTCTGTCCGTTTATTTTCAAACATAGCAATAAAACGTGGTAAAAAGCTCAGGGACAGACAAGTTGAAAATGTTAAAACAGAAGAACAACTGCCTAAAACCGAAAGAATCTACGATAAAGTCAAGAACTATAATAATTCCGGAAAATCCGGAGCAAATGAAATCCAAATGCTTAGAAACTCATATAACAAAACTCCCTATGGCGATAACCCCTATATAGAAAAACCAAGCATAACAAAGCAAATTAGAAAAACAGTATTTTACTTTTTTTATATACTATTTAGTCCGCTTAGGCTCGCCAGACAGAACAAGAAGGTTTTAGCCGGTATCATTATTGCAGTATACTGTTTTTTTACCTTTACTACTCAAGGGAAAATCATTATGTACAAGCATACAGGACTTGACCTTATGGAAGAACAAATTAAAGCTATTAATACCACCCAACAGATTCTTGCTTATGCATGGTCTGAAGTGGAAGATTTTTTGGAAATAAGCAAACCTGTGCCTACAAATAAGGAAGCCGTTATCGAAAACGAAAACTCTACCGATAAAGCCCAAGCAGAACTTCTCCAATACAAAGTCTCTACCGATAAAGGCTTAAACCTTAGGCAGGAACCCAATACAGCCTCTGCCAAAGTTGCACTGCTTCCTTATAACTCAATAGTAACTTATGTCGGTGAGTCTAAGGATACTCCTACAGGAACATGGCATAAGCTTGTAACCGCTGAAGGAAAAACCGGATGGGCTTCCTCAAACTTTTTGGTAGAAATAGGAGGTATTCAAAGTGAAGGACACTAATATGCAAAAAAGAACTATATTTATTATTGCACTGCTCAACAATCTTAAAGACGTTTATGCTGAATTGAAAGAACTGTCTTCTAAAATTGAGAGTAGCTCTGATAACTTTTTTGAAAAATTGTTCAAATCATCCACGGTTGAAATTCAAGGCGATATAGACAGTTATAAGCACAACATTGAAAAAATGAAGTCTCTTAATGTGGAAATAACCTCAAAAGTAAATGAATGGTATGATTTTATCAAGGATATCTCCCAGGTAAAAAAAGTTACCTTTCCGATAAAACTGCACTTTAAAAAGAAAAGCTTTAAAAAACTAATAAGTAATATGAACCAGGATTTACTTGATATATCTGTTGAAAACAGGTTTATAAGGGAAAAAATTATAAACTGGGAGCAGGAGCTTTCAGTAAGAGCACTGCAGGAAATAAAAAAGAGTGAGGAATTCAGTAAATATGAAGCTCTAAACCGTGAGAAAGACCGTTTGATTTCCGAGCTCAAGTACCTCCTTGTTACCATCCCCGATATTGAACCTGTCGAATTTGAGCTTGATTCCATCGACAAAATGATAGCCAAACTTATGAAAATAGCTGCCGCATAAAACGGCAGCTATTCAGACTTCTTAGAATAAAAAGCTACGGGACATCGAGTCCCGTAGCTTTTTGCCGGATTTCCTTTCAGGAAATGGCACTAATAAAAAGAAAACGCAGAATTGAGTACTCTTGATGGGTACTCAATTTTATATTTACTGATATAATAAAATTACAGCAAGCATTTCTAAAGGCTCATCCCCTATACTTTCAATTGAATGGGATGCACCATTTCCGGTCAATATCGAATCTCCTTTTCTAAACTCACTGATATTTCCGTTATCATTAACAATTCCTTTACCATTAATTATATAAAAAATTTCTTCTTCATCTGAATGCTGATGCAAACCGATTGATGAACCCGGCTCAATTGTTATCTTCGCACACAATCTGGCTTTTCCTTTAAGCTCATCCTGTTTAAATATATGCATTATTTCTACCGAACCCTTTCCACCTCTCATCTGCTCCTTTATTTCCTTTATCATTTCCCCAGCTCTTCTTATCATAATTCCCACCTCTTGTTATAAATTACACTTCATACTACATTTTATAGCAACCATTCAAATATGGCAATTAACTTTTTATACAAAAGGAGGATTGGATTTTAATCAATTATGTAATATAATTGTGCAAGGGTAAATTTTATACTGATCACGAAAACTATTCTATATATTTTGCAATAAGCATTTTATTTTGATTTTGGATATTTCAAAATATATACATTGAAAAAATTAATTTCCGTGATGTTGCAGTAAGGAAATTGAAGCATACCAACTTAAATCTAAAAAAGGTGGCGATTATAATAAAAAGTATATCACCCGCAGTTGTGAATATAATTGTTTTTGACGAAATAACAACACTCCATGGGCGTAATCTTTTGTTCAACCCTTTTTTAAAGGCACCTCCTGTCAATTTGTCCTTTGTAACGTATACGACTGTTTCAAATGTTCCAAACGGATTAATTAATTTCAAATACAGGATTACCAACCCATTGAACGAAATTATGCATGAAACGAATATTAATGCAGTAGAAGTAAAAGACAATGCGTTTTCAAACGTTCTCATATGGAATAATGTTAATTTTAATATGCAGGGAGAACATAACATACTATTTTACCTTGCTACCGATTCCGGTTTTGAGCCTACGGGAAGCACTGTTATTGTCGTAATTGACCCTGGCAAAAATCCAAAGGAATAGTTTTCGTCTTTACTTTTATAAAATATGCATATACCAAATGAAAGAGGCTCTAACAAAATTTCGTACCCATCGAGGGTACAAAATTTTGCCTCTTTCATTTCACTCCAAGAGGCTCTAACAAAATTTCGTACCCATCGAGGGTACAAAATTTTGCCTCTTTCATTTCACTCCAAGAGGCTTAACCTTGATGCCCCGCAACACAAGTTTTTATGAAAGCAGGGCATCAATATGCAATATTACTGGTATACGCTAACAAACTTTATAGCATACAAATCACAAATCAAAACATCATCCGACCTTATCGGTCTAATAATAATATAACTTGCTCCGACTTCTAAAAGTGTACCGATCCTGTCGATAAGAGGTCCGTTGGTTCCAATCAGGAATTCAACCCTCACATCCCTTCCAATATATCTTCTCAGTTTACCCGCAAGATAATATGGGTTCTGAACGGTTTGTGGAATCTGCATCGCAGAAGGTTCTGCCTGTGTAGGAAAAACTGCTGGAACACCTCCATACATTGATCCGCCCTGCATTTCTGTTGGTAAAGGTATAGCTGGCATCGTTCCTGTCGTTGCAGGCTGTTGTTCCTGATAATTGGATAATACACCTTGGGTCACACAGGGTATTTCCCTTTCTTGATTAAAGAAATCGCATGAATTATTGAAGTACGGCATTAAAACTCCTCCCAATCTATTGTTTATGTTTGTGCATAGAGCGATGTAGGTTGATAAAAACAGTGATCGCCTATTCTATTGAATATGATACCGCTTTGGTTATATGGAAAATGCGAAGGACATTGCGGCATAAAAGGATTCATGTACCAAAGGCATTCAACCGTACCCTCAAGTATATTCCCTGATAATGCCCAATCGGCTACATCATAGCTTATCTGATCCGGAGCCATGTTGTATACATTTTGCATATTGGGTTGCCCGTATACTTCAGTAAGTATACAAGTAAACTCGTAAGGCTCCATAATAACCCTGCGCAAGTCACCCTGTCCTGTTCTCAAGTATTGACCGTAGGCAACATGTACCCTGTTCATTACCACAGAAGCCACAGCTTTCATACCATTTATCCCTTCTCCTCCAGCTTCACACTTTATCAGCCTTGCAAACAATTCTCTTGCTGATAACGTCATTGCAAACCACCTCCGCTTTGACCAATATTGTAAACTTCCAATCAGAGCCTAATATAGTGTCTAACTATTATTTTCTCAATACATTATATACATTTTATGTATACTTCGTTACATAAAATATATCAAATTTCAGTTATTCCTTAACTGTAACATTTTCATAGTGAACATAATATATATGTAATAGGTATTATCTTAAATAGACTCAAGAAAGGGGATTTTTATGTTTGATTCAGAAAAATTTGACGGTAGCAACATAGGAACACCAGTAAATTTCGCAGCGCTTTTAAGCCAATATGTAGGGCAAACAGTAACTATTTTCACCTCTAGCGGAGGTGAATCAGGTTCTGGATTTACCGGAGTTGTTCTTTCAGTAAACAATTGCTTTGTAAGATTAATTTCAAGAATAGGTCCTCCTCCTGGATGTTCACTAGGCAATGCATGCTCGAACTTCAATGTAGGTCCTTCTGTGCCAGCTGGTACCGGCAAGTGCGGAATAAGCGGCCAGTTTGGTGGCTACGGAGCTAATCAAGGGGCAGGATATGGTGCAGGACCAATCGTACCAGCCAACTACACAGGCGCAGTATCCGCAGGAGGATGGGACGGATATCCTGTTTATACAGTAGGCTCTGTAACTGATATTCCTCTATCAAGTATAGTATCCTTTGTACACAACGCAGTATAGCATTAATTGAAAAAACATTCCTAAACTGCCGGTCAAATTACCGGCAGTTTTTATCAGACCTCTTACAATAAAATGAAAGAGGTCTGGTTTTTATAGAAATTTGTAACACATTTTTATGAATAGAATAATATGTTATTGGCTAGCCACTATAATTAATTGAAAATGAAAGGAGCACTTAAAATGGATGATTCAAGATTTGCAAGTGCAGGTGCAGGTTTTTTTGGAGGTAACTTTATCTGGATTATTATACTGCTGATAATAATCCTTCCTTTGCTTGGCTTTGGCGGTGCCGGCGGTGGATTTGCTTACGAAGATAAGGCTTAGAATTATTACATAGATGACCTTATAAACTATTATAAAACAAGTTAAAGGGGAGGCAATATGACCTCCTTTTTAACATACCATCCAGTTTTTATTATCTATAATTATGTTTCCAGCAATTCAAAAGCAAGACTGTAACCAAAAGCACTTTTAAATAATATACTGTAAATGAAGAAAACAAACCCAATAACATTTTCTGACCCTATTAATTAAGAAAGTATGAAAAATTATTGAAAGGAATGATTTTGTGAATAATAATAACAATTTGAATAAGAATATTGCCAATATTCTTAATAATATGGATAAAAACGTTCTTCAGGAAAAACTGAACAAAGCTCTTGACGTGTTGAAAAATGGAAATACCGAGGAATTGGCAAAGCAGATAGCTTCTGTAGCACAAAACCAGCAAAACACAAATTTAAGCATTGAAGATAAAGTAGCCCTGGATAAAATGAATATTAATACAGATATCATGAAAAACTTAAGTAGCAATGATATTGAAAAGCTCTTAAAATACATCGGAAGTCATGGAAATGAGATAAAAGATAAACTAAAGGATACTGTAAAATAAACTTCAGCCTTGAAAAATCAGTTTCGGGAGGGTAATTATGAGTGATGAATTGGATAAAAGCATAAAACAAGCAATGGAAATACTTAACCAGCCCGAGAAGCTTAAAGGCATGCTGGAGCTTCTTGGTAGCTCAATGGGTAATCAAGGTTCCGGTCAGTCTCAAGGGGAGACATCACAAAACAAAAATGAAAGTTCTGCACCAGCAGGTGATTTAGGCAACAATATGGAGCTTTTAAGCAGAGCTCAGGATGTTATGAGGGCGCTTAACACTAATGACTCAAGAGTTAATCTGCTAACTGCTATAGCCCCATTTTTAAATGGAAATAAGCAAAAAAGAGTAAGCGAATGCATTCAGTTCATTCGTATTTCAAAGCTGTTGCCTCTTTTTTTTAGTAATGGCGGAATGTTTAAAACGTAGTATTCCAATGCATTTAAAACAAATATGCTGGAAAGAGGACTAACAAAAAACAGAAAGCATTAATTTTGTTTTCTGTTTTTTGTTGTCATTTGGTAAACTAACCGAAGAATACAAATACAGAATACAGGAAAGCAACGTACACACACCTGTATTCTGTATTTCTTTCCATATTTGTTTAACTAGATAAAGAATGCGCCAGCTCCAAACATTGGGAATACTAACAATAACAGAAGAATTATAATAAGTATGAATTCAAATCCTCCGAAGCCAACACCTGCACCTGCAACTGCGAATCTATCGTCCATTCTGAGCACTCCTTTCCTGATAAGATTACATAGTATTTTTATGTAATATATACTATTCTTCTCAATCAAAAAGTGTTACATATAAAAACATTTTTTATATGTTGCAATAATAATAATAATAATAATATATATATTTTTTTATTTCAAAGGAGTGATCTAATTGTCAAAACCATCGTATCTTGATTTGCTGGCAAGACACGGAATAAGCAGTGCACATCCAGGAGGAATGAACTTAACACTTAAATTACTTGAAACTCTTCAAATTGACAAAGATACTCGTATATTGGATATAGGATGCGGTACAGGTCAAACTTCTGCCTTCATAGCCCAAAAATATGGATGTAATATTACAGCCATTGATATTAACGAAGAAATGCTAAAAAGGTCATACAACAGATTCAGAAAAGAAAAGATTGACGTTAGCTTATTCCAAGCCAATGCCGAAGAACTGCCTTTTGCATCACAGTGTTTTGATATCTTGCTGTCAGAATCGGTAACTGCCTTTACCGATATAAATAAATCATTAAAAGAATATTTCCGTGTTTTAAAGCATTCAGGTACACTTATTGCTATTGAAATAACTTCAGCTTCGAACCTTGACTCAAATAATATGAGGAGGATAAAATGCGTCTATAATATAGACCGGATACCAACCAAAAGGGAGTGGATAAATTTATTCACGGAGTCCGGATTTGAATGTATTGACAGTTTCCCGGTAGCAGCACGTTCAACAAACATTATAACCTCATCAAAAATGCTAAAAGACTTTTTGCCACATCTCAACGTACTTAGATACTATCGTAAAAAGCTTAGATATATGAGTTTCATTTGCACGAAAAACAAATCATGACCACCCATCGAGGGTACTCAATTTTGCCTCTTTTATTTCACTCCAAGAGGTCTAAAAAGCATGACAAAAAGCTTATATCTGCTTATTTGTCATGCTCTTATATGCATCTCAATCATGTAGATTTTCTATACAAAAGTCATACGACCTCTTGTGTTAATCCCTCCAATACCTTTAGCACCGGAAATTGTTCCTGCTATAGCTTCGCGAGGTGTTACAATCTGTGAAGAAGCTGTCGTTGCTATTCTATTTGAAACAATAACCGGGTCAAAGGAATGCACAAGCACCCTGCCGGGAGAGCTTGCAAAATTGGCACCGGCAGACATGATAGCTTCATAATAGGACTGGCATGCACCAGCAAAAATAAACAATTTCTCAGGATTAGGCTCATACCTCCGTGCTTCTTTTACAGCATTGATATAATAAATGGAATTTTTGTAACTTTCATAGGAGTTTAAATCTGTAGAATCTTTCCTTATACCATCATGACCTGTCAATACAACGATATCCGGATGATATTGCCTAAGAAGTCCAACAACCTTCTGGGGCTGATCCGGCTCATCCACAAAAACTCCAACAGGTCTTAACCCCATACTCCTATAATATCGCATACTATCGTTGAGGAACTGCTGACTTGCATCAATATGAAGTATGCTTCCCGGCCTTCTTGTGAGCCTTATAAGGGAAAAAGGTGAATTAATAATCTGCTTCATAAAAGTCTGTCTTAAAAGTACAGTTAAATGCTTTTGCTTATTTACGTTGGTCAGCCTCGAATTCAATTTTACAAGGTCATCGTGGTTGGCATCTGCAACAAGCCTGTATTCTAATCCTTTTAATACATATTCTCTTTCTCTTCTCCGAGACTTTTCTATTTCGGTTATCACAAAAGCAATATCTACACCATAAGATTTTCTGGCAACTATATCTCCAACTTGATAATTTGACATTCCGCTCCTCCTTTTAGCACTAAAAAAACGGATTACTCCTAACAAAATTTCGCACCCATCGAGGGTGCTCAATTTTGCCTCTTTCATTTCACTCCAAGAGGCCTAACCAAATTTCGCACACATTGAGGGTGCTCAGTTTTGCCTCTTTCATTTCACTCCAAGAGACCTAACCAATGCTACTACATAATATGCAGTAGCATTGGTTTTTGCGAAAGTCATAATTTGTAACATATAAACTGCCCTATGAATACACTACTACTAGCATAGTATTTTTATAGATTTGATAATTAATATAAATTGAAAGGAGTTATCCATATGGCTGATGAAAGAGTAGCACCAGTTGCTGGTGCAGCCGCAACAACAGCATCATGTAAAGGTACAACCGCAGTCGCTACTGCTGGAGTTAATCCGTTTGCAGGAGAATTTTGTTTAATACTTGTAATCCTCATTATTTTCTTGCTTTTCCCAATGTTTGGTTCTTGTGGATTTGGAGGATATGGATACGAAAACTAAATCCAATATTTTCAAGGAAGGCTTCTTTAGCCTCCATTACTAAATTTATGCAACTTTATAACCCTCACAAAATATAACTAATTAAATTTTCAATTTACTTGTAACAGTTCTTATATTTTTGAATAGTATAAAGTATATCAAAAAAGAGGTGATATTTATGTCTTATGATTCAAGAGTAGCAACTGGTTCAGGTGCTGTTGCAGCAGCAGGTGTTAGTCCTTTCGGTGGTTTTGGATTTATACTCATTATACTTCTGATAATCATCATTCTTCCTATGTTCGGAATGGGAGGCTGTGGCTGTGGTACAGGCGGCTTTGCAAATGAATAATTAATTGTACATCTGCTAAAAGGAGGCAATATGCCTCTTTTTAGTATTATTAAGGCCATTTCTGAAAGGAAATCTGGCAAAAAGCGAAGGACTCAATGTCTCGAAACTTTGTATTGGGCCATTTACTA
>CAYPCH010000016.1:0-19247 GCA_964409165.1 uncultured Oscillospiraceae bacterium
CACTACTATTATCACTACTATTATCACTACTATTATCACTACTATTATCACTACTGTTATCACTACTGTTATCACTACTACTATCGTTGCTACTATCACTGCTATCGTTATTGCTATCGGAAGTATTTATTGTTACAGTATTATTGTCGGCATTCCATTTTACATCTGCTCCAAAGGCTTCTGATATGAACCTTAAAGGCACAAAAGTTCTGTTTTCTACTATTACAGGCTTTGTATCAAAGGATAGAACTGTTCCGTTAACAATCGATTCGCTCATACCTACCGTCAAAGATATTTCTATACCGGTTTTGCTAATTATTACTCTTTTTTCGTCTTCCAACCAGTCGACCTCTGCACCGAGAGAATTTGATACAAACCTTACCGGCACTAATGTACGCCAGTCGTTATTGATAAAAGGTTTTGCATCGGGAAAATCAATTTTTTGCCCATTAACAACTACTTGAATGTCAACAGCTTCTGCAGAAAGAAACAAAATGTTGCAAATTATAATAACCAAACTTAGTAACATTGCTGTAATTTTTTTTCTCATATCTGACTAACCCCTTTTGTAAATAAAATTATACTGCATCTAAAGATGCAATCAAATTAGTAATACCCGCTCAGACAGACAGTGGAACAATATCTTTTTTAAAAGTTCTGTAAAAAAACAAACGTTTAAAAAAGAATTGTATATAAAATGTGAATAAATTTGTGCTTTTATAAATACATAAGCTAATTATACTATACAATTGGAAAGAAAAGTTTATGGAAATATTAAATTTATAATAAATCATAAAAAAGATTTACAATGAGAAATTGATGTTCTTGAGCTTTTGTTTAGGTCTATATACTCAAATTAAACCCCATTGTTACTATTTTAGACTCAGGTATATTCTTTTTTATAAGCTTTTTTCCGATATTATAAATAAAGATTACCTTATTAGTGCCATTTCCTGAAAGGAAATACGGCAAAAAGCGAGGGACTTGATGTCCCGAAACTTTTTATTATAAGTGCAAAGTAAGAAGGAGTGTGTAACTATGTTAAAAAAAAGAAATATTGTGATTCTGACTGCAATATTAATTACATTAATGCAATTTTCAGTACTGACTTATGCGCAGAAAGACACTGATACCGTCAGTAGTTTTACTGATGTTGGACAAGAGCATTGGGCATATGATGCAATAAATTGGATGATTAAAAATAAGGTCATTTCGGGCTATCCTGACAATACTTTTAAGCCTGAGAGGGTAGTAACCAGAGCAGAGTTTTCAAAAATTATGGTACTGGCATTAAATTTGCAATTAAGGACACCTGAAGAGCGCACTTTCAATGATTTAAACAAAAACCATTGGGCATATACCTTTGTAGAGTCTGCCAAGTATTATCTCACTGGCTTCAGGTCAAGAGATGGCGTGGATAATTTTTATCCCGACAGGGAAGCTGTAAGGGAGGATATGGCTGTAGCACTTGTAAGAGCAAAGAATTACCAGAATGAAAGCGTTGATGAGTCAATACTTAACGTGTTCTCTGACAGGGATTCAATATCTCCTAACTTAAAGAAGGATGTTGCAATTGCCTTAAAGCATGAGATCATGATAGGAAGCCCGGTGGAAGGCAGTGAGCAAAATGTCTTCAGACCACAGGGCTTCCTTACGAGAGCCGAAGCTGCAGCATTGATATACAATGTGTTGAAAAACAATTCACAGGAGGAGAAAGTAACCTACGATAACCCTTATAATTCAAATAATACGGGTGGACAAACAGAAGGCAACGATGTATTCCCTATTACTGAGGGCGACAGTATTTATGATTATCCTGTCCCTGTAGTCCAAAGTGAAATCAAAGAAGGTAAAATATATTTGAGTTGGACTAAGGCAGCTGAGAATAAATTCAATTATTATAAGGTGGTAGTATCAAAAAATAATTCTGTACCTGTATATCCGCAGGATGGGTATTTATACGTTATAAGCGACAGGGAGAAGACCGTGGTCGAAATAGGAGATGAAGGATATAATGGAGGAGACTTTGGAGGTCGGCTGATACCGGGAGAAAAATACTATTTTAGTGTTACGGCTGTTTATGATGATGCTAAAGTTCCTGGAAATTCGTTAGCCCTTGTTTATCAAGAACAGGCTGTGCAACAAAATGAATCTCCCAAATTATCCGGACAGATAAAAGATGATAAAATATACTTGAGCTGGGATACTGCAAGTCAATCAGGCTTTACATATTACAAGATTGTAATATCAAAAGACAATTCGAGTCCTAAATATCCTGACAACGGTTACCTGTGCTATTATACAGATAAAAACAGGACATATATGACGATTGACAATAAGGAACGCTACAATGGAGGAGATTTTGGTGAGTATCTTATTCCCGGAGAGAGTTATTACTTCAGTATAACCTATGTGTATAGCAATAAAAAGGTTTTCACCAACACATTAAGATTGACCTATCCTGAAAACTCTATGGAAAATCAGACTTCCAAGAGGTCGGGTCCTGTGCTCAGGGGCTCTGTGGTAGGTAAAAAGATAGTTCTTACATGGAGTCCTGTAGACCCTTCAGGTTTTGTGTACTACAAGGTTGTAATATCGAAGGACGATTCAACACCAGTATACCCTGAGGATGGATATCTATATGTAATAAGTGATGTCAATAAGACCAATGCGGTTATTGACAACAGCAGTCCTTATAACGGAGGAGGTTTCGGGAAATACCTGATATCAGGTCAGAAGTATTACTTCAGTATAACTGCTGTTTATGAAAATGAGAAGATATCCGGCAATACGGTGCAGTTAATATATCCTTAATTAAGAATATGTGGGGGGTAAATGTTTTATGGTAGGGTATATGAAAAATCATGAAAAGTTTGTAATGGAATTTCTGGAATCCAATAAGAAGGAAGGACTTTTACAAATTAAAGAATACCATAAGGTACAAATTGAGGTTATACAGCACGAAAGGCTGGTGCACCTTTTGGTGACACTAGCCTTCGGATGTTTCTTTCTTATATCAGTTTTGTTTGCTGCTGTTTTTGAAAAGTTGGGAATTCTGGCTCTAAGCTTTTTGTTCCTTGTACTTCTGGTTCCATATATCATTCACTACTACAAGCTTGAAAATGGAATACAGAGGTGGTATGGCCTGTATAATGATATTAACAAAAGGCTTGACAACAAGTTTGACCAATAAATAGTAAACTTTACATTGCACTGTGGAAGGTGCGAGTGATGACCTCTAATTGCTGTTGTTTTGTCAGTCTTATGAAATTTACAGCATACCCGGATACCCTTATGGTGAGCTGCGGATAATTGTAGGGGTCTTCCATTGCTTTTTCCAGAATCACTTTTTCCAATACATTTATATTTACATGGTGACCGCCCTTAAAAAAGTAGCCGTCTAATAATGCAACAAGGTTACTAAGTCTCGAATCGGTATCTCTTCCAAGAGAGCGGGGAACAAGTGTCAGGGTAAGGGATACGCCGTCCTTGCAGTATTCATAAGGAATTTTTGCGACTGAATTTAAGGCAGCCAGTGCTCCCATTTTATCCCTTCCATGCATCGGATTAGCTCCCGGTGCAAAAGGTTCGCCCTTTTTTCTGCCATCGGGTGTTGAACCTGTTTTCTTACCGTACACAACATTTGAGGTTATAGTAAGGATGGAAAGTGTGTGCTGTGCATTCCTGTAAGTACTGCATTCTTTCAAATTCTTTATAAAGTCTCCGACCAATTCCACAGCAATGCTGTCAACCCGGTCGTCGTCATTTCCGAATTTAGGGTAATCTCCTTTTATTTCAAAATCCGTTATAAGACCTCTCTCATCCCGGATGGCTTTAACATAGGTATATTTAATGGCGCTAAGCGAATCGGCAAGAACTGAAAGCCCAGCAATACCAAAAGCCATAAGCCTTTCGACTTCTGTATCGTGGAGTGCCATCATAAGCCTCTCATATGCATATTTGTCATGCATATAATGAATGACATTCATAGTATTCACATACAGCCTAGCAAGCCATTTTTGCAGGTTTTTAAATCTTGAAAGCACCTTGTTGTAATCCAGATAATCATCGGTATAGGGCTCTGACATGGGAGCTACCTGGTCGCCTGTAATTTCATCCTTTCCGCCGTTTAAGGACAGAAGCAACAGCTTTGGCAGGTTACAGCGGGCTCCGAAGAACTGCATATCTTTTCCTAAACGCATGGCTGAAACGCAGCAGGATATTCCGTAGTCATCATTGAACAGAGGTTGCATAAGGTCATCATTCTCATATTGAATGGCGCTGGTGACCATGGAAACTTTGGCGCAGAACTTTTTGAAATTCACTGGGAGTTGACCTGACCAGAGAATTGTCATATTAGGCTCGGGTGCAGGTCCAAGGTTAAACAGCGTCTGCAAAAAGCGGAAAGAAGTTTTTGTTACCATATGTCTTCCATCTTCACACATTCCGCCAATGGACTCTGTAATCCACACTGGATCGCCTGCAAATAGTTCATTGTAATCAGGAGTTCTTAAGTGCCGTATCAATCTTAACTTTATTACAAACTGGTCTACTAATTCTTGAGCTTCAATCTCTGTCAACTTTCCTTCCGATAAATCCCTTTCGATATATATATCAAAGAAAGTACTGACTCTTCCAAGTGAATTTGCAGCTCCATTTGTTTCTTTCATCGCACCGAGGAAAGAAAAGTATGTCCATTGGATAGCTTCCATGGCATTTTCAGCCGGTGTCATGATATCAAATCCATAGCTTTGAGCCATTCGAGCCAATTCATCAAGGGCTTTGATCTGTTCTGAAACTTCTTCTCTCAAGCGTATTGTTTCCTCGTTCATATCCATGTTGAGTAAAGTGTTCAGGTCGTTTTTTTTCTCTTCAATCAGCCTTGCTGTGCCATAAAGAGCAACTCTTCTATAATCTCCTATTATTCTTCCGCGTCCATAAGCATCGGGAAGTCCTGTAATAACCCCGCACTTTCTTGCCTTTTTCATCTCAGGGGTATATGCACTGAAAACGCCGTCATTATGGGTTTTGCAGTAGTTTTCAAAAGTTTTTTCAATTTTGGGTGAAAGCTTATAGTCGTACTTTTCGCATGCCTGTTTGGTCATCCTTATACCCCCAAAGGGGATAACTGCACGTTTTAATGGTCTATCGGTCTGAAGACCTTTTATAACCTCATACTTTTCATCAATATAACCCGGCACATGGCTTGTAATACCTGAGACCGTTCTTGTATCGACATTTAAAACACCGTTTTTTGATAATTCTTCCCGCAGAAGCTTTTTACACTTGCTCCACAGCTTTGTTGTTCTAATGCTGGAGTGTTTTAGAAATTCTTCAGACCCATCATAAGGATTGTAATTTTTGACTATAAAATCGCGTACATCAATCGCATTTTGCCAGTTACCCTGAATAAATCCATTCCATGCTTTATCGAACATTTCAATCCCTCCTAAAACATACCAGAATCCGAATAAACAAACCGCCTGAGTACATTTAATATTACCCAGGCGGTCGGCAAATTCCAAAATCATACTCCCTGTGGTAAACTCCACTTCCGCCAGTCGTATGACTCCCTTATCGTTATCATAACTTAAGTATAGTGCATTGCCGATAATGTTGTCAAGAGAATAAAAAGAAACATCACGGCAAAACCATGAAAATTGAAAATTCGTTTTAAGTCTAATTCAATTATTTTGTTGCAAAAACCTTTTTGAGCTTTGCAAATCTTGGCAGTCCGTCTTCCAATACAAGCTTGGATTCTCCCTGAATTAACGGAAGGGCATATTTAACGAAGTCTTCGGTCAGACCGTTTCCTTCTTTATTAATCCATTCGCTTGGTATTTTCTTTTCTGTATTTGCAACGTCAGTTAGGTTGATGAGCTTTATATTGCATTTGTATTCTGAACCTTCAGCTCTTTCGAAAGCAACCATGTAGTCTGTTTTGCCTTCAACTGCATATTTCACTGCCCATTGTCCTGCCATATAAGCCTCGTTTACGTCGGTAAGGGAAGCAACATGAGCAGCACACCTTTGAAGGAGACTAAATTCAATTCCTCTTACTTTTGCGCCGAGTTTCTCTTTGGCGATGTTGGCCAAAGTAGCAGCAGTACCTCCTAATTGGGCATGCCCGAAGGAATCTTTTGTTCCGGCTTCAGCAATGTATTTTCCATTTTCATCCTTGCATCCTTCAGATACAGCAATAATAACCTTACCCTGCTTTTTATATATGTTACTTGTCTCTTCAAGGAATTTATCAACATTGAAAGCAAGTTCAGGAAGGTATATAAGGTCCGGACCGTTGCCTTTGTAAGCAGCAAGAGCTGTTGCAGCAGTGAGCCATCCTGCATTTCTTCCCATAACTTCAAGAACTGTTATCATTCCTGTATCATAAACTCTTGCATCATGGAAAACTTCCATTGTAGAAGTAGCAATGTATTTTGCAGCACTACCGTAACCCGGACAGTGATCTGTTCCCCAAAGGTCGTTGTCTATTGTCTTAGGAACACCCATAACTCTACACTCGTAACCGACTTTCTGCATATACTTGCTTATCTTGTTGCAGGTATCCATTGAGTCGTTTCCGCCGTTGTAAAAGAAATATCTGATATTATACTTTTTGAATACTTCCAGAAGTCTTTTATAATCTGTTTCATCTTCGTCAGCACTTTTCAGTTTGTATCTTACAGAACCTAAAGACGATGATGGAGTGGTTTTAAGAAGATCCAGTTCATAAGAATCTTCCTTGCTCATATCATAGAATTTCTCATCTAAAACACCTTTGATTCCATGTGCTGCACCATACACAGCAGTAATACATTCCTGTTTTAATGCTTCTTGAATTACTCCGGCAGCACTTGCATTAATAACCGATGTCGGACCACCGGATTGTCCGAACATACATGCGCCTTCCAAACGGCTCATACTAAAACCTCCTTAATAATATATGTTACTCAACTTTCCCGCTTATAGTATTTTGAAGCTATGGTGCTCACAAGTTAAGGTCAAAAAGTTTACTTTTTGACCGCTGTGAGCAATGCTGAGATAACGGCAAAGAGCCCATAAATACTGTGGGATAGTTGAGTATGTTAGTTTGAAAAAGTATTTATCCTTTTTGGTCAAAACACAATCAAATAAAAATATAACATAACCATATATAAAATGCAATTACACTTGATAGAATTTTGTCAATTTACTATTAGATATGTTTTTTTAGATATGTTCTTAAATATATTTTTTTATATTTTCATCATTCCTAACTATTTTGAAATTAAAACTTGATTTTCACTTTGAATCTGGTAAAATTAATATGACAAAAACTTAACAAGTGAGGGTATGATAACTAAATAACTCAACTTTCTACTTATAGTATTTTGAGGCTATGGTTGCTCACAAGTTAAGGGCAAAAAGTTTACTTTTTGACCGCGGTGAGCAATGTTGCGTTAGCGGCAAAGAACCCATAAATACTGTGGGAAAGTTGAGTAAATAATAAATACGAGGAGTTGGAAATATGGCATTAGTAACAAGTAAAGAAATGTTTAAGAAAGCTTATGAAGGCGGTTATGCTATTGGTGCATTTAATGTTAACAACATGGAAATAGTACAAGGCATAACAGAGGCTGCAAAAGAAGTTAACGCTCCATTGATTCTTCAAGTTTCGGCAGGAGCAAGAAAGTATGCTAACCATACTTACCTTATGAAGTTGATTGAAGCTGCAATCGAAGAAACTGGTCTTCCGATTTGTGTTCACCTTGACCACGGTGATACTTATGAACTTTGCAAATCATGTATAGACGGCGGTTTTACGTCAGTTATGATAGACGGTTCACACCATTCATTTGAAGAAAACATAAAGCTCACAAAACAGGTTGTTGATTACGCTCACTCAAAGGGTGTTGTGGTTGAAGGAGAGCTTGGTCGTCTTGCAGGTATCGAGGATGCAGTTAATGTATCGGAAGAAGATGCTGCATTTACAGATCCTGACCAAGTTGAAGAGTTTGTTTCAAAGACAGGTGTTGACTCTCTTGCAATAGCAATAGGTACAAGCCATGGTGCATATAAATTCAAGACAGAACCCAGGTTGAGATTTGACATATTGGAAGAAATACAGAAAAGACTTCCGGGTTATCCGATTGTATTGCATGGAGCATCATCAGTTATACCTGAATATGTTGACATGATCAATAAATTTGGCGGAAATATGCCTGGTGCCAAAGGTGTTCCCGAAGATATGTTGAGAAAGGCTGCATCTATGGCAGTATGCAAGATCAACATAGATTCCGACCTGAGACTTGCTATGACGGGTTCAATAAGAAAATGTTTTGCTGAAAATCCCGGCGAATTTGACCCGAGAAAATATTTAGGACCAGCAAGATCTGCAATAAAAGAACTTGTTAAAAATAAACTTGTTAATGTGCTTGGATGCGATGGAAAAGCATAGAATGCAAGATTAATGACAACTGTTTTAACAAAGAGGCAAAATTGAGTACTCTCGCTGGGTACTCAATTTTATTTTATTAGTGACATTTCCAGAAAGGAAATCCGGCCAAAAGTGAGGAATTCGATGGGTACGAAATTCTTTTTGGGTCACTTGGAGTAAAATGAAAAAGGAAAAATTGTGTACCATCATATGTTGATAATTATTTTAAATAAAGTTAAAATAAGATTAATAGAGGACAGAATATACAGTGGGGGAAACCATATGGAAAATTTTGATTCATCCGACAACAGGAATAAAAAAGCATCACTATTAAGAGAAGTTTTGAGCTGGTTGGCATATTTGGGTGGAGCAGTATTAATTGCACTATTTATTAATAATTTTGTTATTGTTAATGCTTTTATACCTACTGAGTCGATGGCGAACACAATAATGCCAAGAGACAGGGTTCTTGCTAACAGGCTTCAGTATTATTTTTCAGACCCCCAAAGAGGGGATATCGTTGTTTTTAAATTTCCTGATAATGAAGAAATTCTTTATGTCAAGAGGGTTATCGGACTTCCGGGAGAGACTGTGGAAATTAAAGACGGACAGGTGTATGTTGATGGTAGAAATATTGATGAGCCATATATAAGAGTTACGACTGAAGGAAATTTCGGACCGTACAATGTACCTGAAGGCAATTATTTTATGATGGGTGACAACCGTAACAATTCATTGGACTCGAGGCGCTGGAACAATACATATGTTGAGAGAAAGAAAATTATCGGCAAGGTATTTCTGGAGTACTTCCCTAGGATAAAAGTTTTTTAAAGCAGAAAGTATTTTTAAGAAAAAAAATAAGGGCCAACTGTTTTTTTGCTGGCCTTAACTAAAAAAGGGTATGGTATTGTTTTTTAAAGGTATTGCTATTAGAACTTTAAAAAACTTTAGGTTTGGTCATCTACGATATAGAATTTCGAGAGTGAAATCTTTTTTAGGGGGCAAAATCAAAAAAAGTTTTATTTTTTTAAAAATTTATAAATTATTATGAATTCCGAATATCAAAAATTAAGGTCAAAGCCGGGAAATAGATGGTGTTTAACATAAATGCCGCGGTTAGATCTTTTTTTAATTTATCTTATCTTATCTTATAAGTATAAACAAAAGTTTATGGGCAAATAATACTTTCAAAGTGTTATATAAATGAAGTGTTGCATAAACGATAAAAAAAGTTGTAATATATTGAATGCGATAAAGATTTTACATCGCACTTCAATTTCCTTAATGCAACATCACGAAAATTAATTTTTTCAATGTAGAATCATTTTCGTGATTAATATAGATTTACTTGGAAAGAGGAGGAGAGAGTAGAAATTGAGGAAGACTTCGTTTTATCTAGGAGTTGATGTAGGGTCGGTCAGCACAAATCTTGTTATTGTTGATGAAAATGACGAGGTGGTTGAAAAGCTTTATTTGAGAACTAGTGGTCAGCCGATAAATGTCCTTAGAAATGGTATGATGGAGATAGCCGCACGTATAGGCAAGAATACAGTTATAAAAGGAGTTGGTACGACTGGAAGCGGCAGACAGCTGGCAAGCGTGATGGTTGGTGCCGATATTGTAAAAAATGAAATAACCACCCATGCAATAGCTGCCCAAAAACTTGTCCCTCAAGTAAGGACAATTATGGAGATAGGTGGGCAGGATTCAAAAATAATAATACTGAAGAATGGGATTATATATGATTTTGCAATGAATACAGTTTGTGCAGCAGGAACAGGCTCCTTTTTGGATAGACAGGCCGCAAGGCTTGATATACCGATAGAGGAGTTTGGAGGTTATGCATTACAGTCAAAAGCTCCGGTAAGAATTGCAGGAAGGTGTGCGGTATTTGCAGAATCGGATATGATACACAAGCAGCAGACTGGGCACAGTGCGGAAGACATAATAAACGGTCTTTGTGAAGCTCTTGTGAGAAATTATTTAAATAATCTTGCAAAAGGGAAAGACATGGAAGAACCTATTGTTTTTCAGGGAGGAGTAGCTGCAAATGTGGGAATTGTTGCAGCTTTTGAAAAAGCAACAGATAAAAAGATAATAATTCCAAAGTATTATGATGTAATGGGTGCCTATGGTGCAGCTCTTATTGCCAAGGAAAAGGTGTCAAAAGGAAACCAGACAACGAGTTTCTATGGCTTTGGAGCGGCAGAAAATGAGTATAAGGCCACTAGTGTTGAGTGCAACGATTGTTCAAATCTGTGCGAAGTAATTGAAATAACTTCAAACGGTAAAGTTTTGGCACGCTGGGGAGATCGTTGCGGCAAATGGTCGGACATTAAAAGAGAGAATGAAAGCGCTGGATAAAAAGTGTTGCTTCTTAATTTGAAGACTATATGGTATAAGTGGAGGATGTAAATGAAACGCTATTATGTTGACTTGCATGTGCATATTGGACATTCATCAAAAGGAATTGAGGTAAAGAAGGCAACGGCAAACAATCTTACCTTCGAAAATATTGCCTGTGAGTCATTCAGAAAAGGAATAGAGGTAATAGGAGTGGTTGACTGTATTTCACCATACATTTTAGAAGATATTGATGGCTTATTGGACAGAAGGGAACTTGTTGAAAAAACGGATGGAGGGATGGAGTACAGGGGAAAGCAGACAATGATACTGGGGGCAGAGATTGAAACCCACGAAAAACAAGGCGGTAGTTCCCACTCGCTGTGCTTTTTCCCTACGCTTAAGATAATCAAGGAGTTTTCCAAGGAAATGGAGAAGCACATAAAAAACATACATACTGCGAGCTTGATGAGCAGACTCACAGGACAGGAGCTTTTTAACATAGTTGATGAATTTGGGGGAATATATATACCCGCTCATGTATTTACGCCTCATAAAAGCTTTTACGGCAGTTGTTGCAACTCACTTCTGGAAATATTTAATGAAAAATCTTTTGAAAAAATAACCTCAATCGAACTTGGGCTGAGTGCCGATTCAATGATGGCAAGCCAGTTAAGCGAACTCGACGGTAAGTCTTTTCTAAGCAATTCCGACGCACATTCACTGATTAAGATGGGAAGGGAATACAATGTTTTCGAAATGGAGCAACCAAGTTATAATGAAATGCTTATGGCACTAAAAGGCGAGGAGGAAAGGTGCGTGGCAGCAAATTACGGTTTGGATCCGAAGCTTGGAAAATACCACAGGTCATACTGCCAGGTATGTGATACGGTAATAAAAGGTGTTCCCCCTATACTGGAATGTCCTGCTTCAAAAAGACATCGGGTTGTGACAGGGGTTAGTGACAGGCTTCAGGTTATAAAGGATAGAGCTGAACCCTTTATGAAAGGTCGGTCGCCCTATAACTACCAGATACCTCTGGAATTTCTTCCGAAGGTGGGACCGAAAACAATAGATAAACTTGTAGAGTGTTTTGGTAGCGAGATGAAAGTACTGCATGATGTGAGCTTTGATGAGCTGGTTGGTGTGGTAAAGGAGGATGTGGCGCAAAATATAGTGCTCGGCAGAGAAGGAAAGCTTGGTATTGAAGCAGGGGGAGGAGGAATATACGGAAGGATTGAATTGTGAAAATATATTTGTATACATAAATAAAATAATAATCTAAGACCTCATTAATAGCGTTGTGTTTTTCGAATAATAAGGTAGAGGGATTTTAAACATAGTTTTAGCAATGATTGCGGATATATGAGAATACAGATTAAGTTAACTGTGAACTTCGCACCTTGCATTCTATGAACACACTTTGTTAGGGGGATAAGTATGAGAAAGAAAGTATCTTGTGTAGTAGTAATTATTATGTTAATAGCAATGATTGGATCGGCAGGTGTCTTTGCAGAACCTGGAAAACTATTTATTAACGAGGTTATGGCCGTCAACGGCTCCACAATTCGGGATGGAGATATTGATGATCCTAAATCCGGAAGTAAAGGAGGGGATTATTCAGATTGGATCGAAATCTATAATGCGGGTACACAGGCAATTGACTTGACAGGCTATACCATATCTGATGATGGTGCAACTTGGACATTTCCACAAGGAATGATTCCTGCAAACGGATATTTACTGGTTTGGGCTTCTGATAAAGACAAGGTCGCACCGGATGGGCAACTGCATGCAAATTTTAAGATCACTTCATTAGGTGAAACTATTACATTAAAAATGCCTAACGGTACAGTTGTTGATTCTATAACAACGACATATCTTGAAGATGATCAATCCTATGGACGCAAATCTGATGGGAGTTCTGAATTTTCAATCTTTTTAAAGTCTACACCGGGCAGTGCAAATATATATGATCCATCTTTATCAGCTGTTATAGAACCTATATTTTCTCACCAGGGAGGCTTTTATACTCGGGAATTTAACCTTCAGCTTAGTACAAGCGAATCAGGAGTAAGAATTTATTACACTGCAAACGGATCGGATCCTGTTCCTGGAACTTCCGGGACATTGGAATATATAGAAGGAATAAATATCAAAAGCAGGGTGGGTGAACCCAACGATCTTTCAATGATTCAAAATATATCTGCAGATAGGAGTAATCCTTGGAGAGCACCGGTTGGAGAGGTTTTCAAATGTTCAACAATAAAGGCTGTTGCAATAAGGGATGATGGTGCAAAAAGCAATATAATTACCCATTCATATTTTGTTGACCCAAACATGAATACAAGATACAGTTTTCCTGTTATTTCAATAGTAACCGACAGAGCTAATCTCTTTGATGACAGCACAGGAATTTATGTGAGCAATAACAGTGAAAAGAGAGGTTCAGAATGGGAAAGACCGATACATATAGAGTTTTTTGAGAAGGATGGCACTTTAGGATTTTCACAATATGCTGGTGTAAGGATACACGGAAATTACACAAGGAAGTATCCTCAAAAATCGTTGCGCTTATACGCAGATAAAGATTATGACGCAAAGGATGAGTTTGAATATGAAATTTTTCCGGGACTTAGAAAGAATGGTTCAGGAAAGAAACTTAAGAGCTTTGAACGGTTGATTTTAAGAAATTCAGGTAATGACTGGACTGGGGTTATGTTTAGGGATGCAATGATGCAGAGCCTTGTTTCTCATCTTAAGCCGGAGACCCAAGCTTACAGACCGTCAATAGTATTTTTAAATGGGGAGTATTGGGGAATACATAATATCCGTGAACGCTTTGATAAAAAATATCTTGAAGACCATTATGACCTTGATGACGACAAGGTAGTAATACTTGATCCGAAAGAACAGATTGAAGTGCAGGAGGGAACAGAGGAAGATGCCGAGGCATACATGAACGATATAGTAAACTACCTCAAATCAAATGATATTACTCAAAAGAGCACTTATGATTATATTAAAACGAAAATGGATATAGAAAACTTTATTGACTATAATGTTTCACAAATTTACTTTGGAAATACCGACTGGCCTCATAATAATGTAAGTGTATGGAAATACAAAACCGATGATGGTCAGTATCATCCTGAAGCGCCTTATGGGCAGGATGGCAGATGGAGATGGATTATCAAGGATACTGATTTTGGTTTCCATATGTACGATACAGCTGTTACTCATGATACTTTAAACTATGCTACCACCGGAAGCAGATCATTTTTTGGAAATACGGAATGGGCGGTACTTATCTTGAAAACCCTGCTTCAGAATAATGATTTCAGGAATGAGTTCATAAACCGTTTTGCTGACAATTTGAATACTTCATTTGATCCTGTAAGGGTAAACCAGATAGTGGATCAGTTTGCGACCAGTGTTGAGCCGGAAATAACAGAGCACACCAACCGTTGGCCAGGTTATATCAAGATGGTTGCTGAAAATCCAAGAGATTTTACTTTTAGCCAGCATATTGAAAGGATCAGGAATTTTGCAACAGAGCGTACTTCCAATGTAAGACAACATATACTGAATAAATTTAGGACAAATGGTGTAGCAGGAACTGCGAAAATAAGTCTGAACACAAATGCAACGCAAGGATATATAAGAATTAATTCAATTGATATAAAAGAAACAACCCCGGCTGTCGCAAACCCAAGTTCATGGACAGGGGTTTACTTTACAGGTGTGCCTTTGACTTTGAAGGCTATACCTGAGGATGGTTATGCGTTTGAACGTTGGGAAGGTGTAACCGGAGTCTCACAAACATCTGACACCATAACAGTTATTCTTTCGGCAGATATGAATGTATCAGCTGTTTTTAGAGCAAGTGGAACAATTGTAACTCCGACACCGAATACGGGAGGGATATGTGGTGACTTGAATGGAGATGGTAGTGTAAATTCTACTGATTATGCTTTGCTTAAAAGATATATTTTAGGTTTAGTCCAAATCCCTGTAGAAGATATATATACCGCAGCAGACTTAAATACTGATGGAATCATTAACTCTACTGACTACACAATACTAAAGAGATATCTGCTGGGGATAATAAAAACTCTACCATATTAAAGGGTTTAAATTTGTTATGTATGGAAATGATTTTTCTTCAGTTTCTATTTTGTATGTTGCGAAAACCTTAAAATATGGACAGGTAAACGTATGTTGAAAAATTGACAGAATTGTTAATGTATATTATAATCATAATTATAATAAGATATGTTTGAGAAAGGATATAATATGCTTATACTAAAGTATTGAAATATAACATGTTATATCCTTTCTGGCTAAATTGCTTGTACATATATAATATGTTTTTGTGCTTTATTTATTGAATGAGGAAGATCCTTAATGCAACATTACGAAAATTAATTTTTTTTTCAATGTACAATCATTTTCGCAATTACTATAATCAATTCAAGCATCGATTTTCCTTTGGTATTTGCTTTTTTTGTAGCAATAACCCATTTTTTATTTCAGCATTAATATATCTTTTTTTACCCAACATGAGTTATAAAATTTTTAGTTGCAGGTATCCAAATATTTGCAATTAAGTATTATGAATACATGAATTAAAGGAGGAGGGGTATTAATACTACTGTAAGTTTAAAGTTTGAAAAAATAAGGAGGAGTACATAATGGTAAAAAAACTAACTGTAGGTTTGACTTGTTTTGCCCTTTTGGCTTGTTTGCTTTTTGTAAACGTATATGCTGGACCGACTATTACATCAAATACGACGGGTTCCTTCGATGGCTACGACTACGAATACTGGAAGGATAACGGGACTGGAACTATGACTCTAAATGGTGGAGGTACGTTCAGTTGTTCCTGGAATAATATAAACAATATATTATTCCGTACAGGTAAGAGACTAGGCTCAACTAAGGCATGGCAGGATTATGGGAATATTACTATTAATTACGCCTGTGACTATAAACCGAACGGTAACTCATACATGTCTGTATATGGGTGGACAAAAGAACCACTTGTTGAGTATTACATAATAGAAAGCTATGGTACCTGGAAGCCACCGGGAAATGGTATACCTATGAAGGGAACTATTAGTGTTGATGGCGGTACATATGAAGTATACCAGAACTCAAGAACAGGACCTTCCATTGTAGGCGATACTACTTTTCAGCAGTATTGGAGTATAAGGACTTCTAAAAGAACAAGTGGTGTCATTACTGTCAATGAACACTTCAAGCAATGGGAAGCAAAAGGCATGAGAATGGGAAAAATGCATGAAGTTACTATGGTTGTAGAAGGTTATCAAAGTAGTGGTCAGGCCAATATGACTAAAATGGAACTTACCATGGGTGGATCGACTAATCCTACAACACCACCTGTACAAACCAATGTGCCTGCTACAAATCCTCCTACAGGTTCCGTATCTGATGAGCCACTTCGTGTCTTGGCTGAAAAAATAAGAGCAAAAGGTCATGAGTTTTATGTAGGGTGTGCAGTTCCCGGCAATTTCAGTTCAAGCGACCAAAATATTGTAAAAACAGAGTTTGATATTGTTACATGTGAAAATAATATGAAAATTGGTACAATATCGCCAAACAGGAATCAGTATAATTATGGTGCAGCCGATAGTTTGGTAAACTTTGCAAGAACAAATAATATGATGGTTCATGGTCATGCTTTTGTATGGCATAAATACAATCCAGGCTGGGTAGATGGTACAAAGAGTATGATGGAGACATATATAAATGATGTAGGTACTTACTATAAAGGCAAGATATATGCTTGGGATGTAGTCAATGAAGCAATTCACAGAGATGGTTCAGTGCGCATCAATGCGATAGGAAGCAATGGGCAGGATGGTGCTTCCGTCTTTGGTCAAAAGCAAGGCAAAAAGTATATTGAAGATGCTTTTATAGCTGCTCGCAAGGCTGACCCAAATGCTAAATTAGTTTATAACGATTATGATTTAATAATGAGAGATGCAAAATTTGAGGGAGTTTTTGAGTTGGTAAAAGATTTGAAGGAGCGTAATATACCAATTGATGGTGTTGGTTTTCAAGTGCATTTAGGATCAGATTTTACTGAAGCAAATGCTAAAAACTTTGCACAAAAGATGCAGAGACTAGCAGATATAGGTCTTGAAAGCTATGTAACGGAGATGGATGTTGGTTGTTCGGATACATCCCAAGCCGGATTGGAGAAACAGGCTCAAACATATGGATGGATTGCAAAAGCATGTGTAGAACAACCCTACTGCAGAGCTTTTCAGGTATGGGGCATAAGAGATTCTCAATCATGGCGTATAAATCCCGATGCGCCAGAAGACAGAGCGATAGCTCCATTGATTTTTAATGATAATGGACAGAAAAAACCTGCTTATTATGCAATTCAAAAAGCCTTTGCCGATGCTTTAAATTCTACACCTTCACAGCCCACTGGCGGAGTTATATCAGGCGTGGGAGATATTAATGATGATGGAAATGTGGACTCAATTGATTATAGTATTCTTAAAAGACACATTCTTTCTGTTTCTATACTTTCAGGAGAGGCTCTTGTACGAGCAGATGTAAACGCTGATGGAAATGCAGACTCCACCGATTATGCAATGATTAAAAAATATATACTTGGACTTATATCTGATTTCGGAAAGGGAACAAATACGAATGCGACACCAACACCTACAAGATATATAGCTGTTGCTACACCGACACCGACAAGACATATAGTTGCTACACCAACGAACCCAATTACAGGCGGTAAAGTTGTAGCACTCACATTTGACGATGGTCCAAGTAGCCAAACAACTTTGGTGCTTGATAAATTGAAAAAATACAATGCTAAAGCTACCTTTATGGTTATTGGAAATAAAATCAGTTCTGCAGATTCAGTTATGAGAAGAATTGTAAGTGAGGGTCATGAAATTGGAAACCATTCATGGAATCACCAAAGTATGAATGGTATGTCAGCTTCACAATTAACCAAGGAGATTGATCAGTGTAATTCAGCTATACAGCAATATACAGGTTCAACACCTAAATTCTTCCGTGCACCGAATCTGGCTGTAGGTGGTTCAATGGCATCAACTATAAAATTACCCTTCGTAGTAGGCGTAATAGCACAGGACTGGAACGGTGGTTCTGCCACAACAGCCCAAGCAAGGGCAAACATAGTAATAAATGGTGTCAGGGACGGCTCTATTGTATTAATGCATTGTACTCAACCAGGAAATCACCCGACACCTGAAGCTCTTGATATTATAATTCCAAACCTTCAGCAACAAGGATACAGTTTTGTTACTTTGAGCGAGTTGTTTAGAACTAAAGGGAAAACACCCCAATCGGGTGTATCCTATGATGGTGCCTTCTAAGCAGGAGGAAGAAAAGTTTTAGACTGGTTTTTTCTAAGTATTGTAAATAAAATTGAGTACTCATCGAGAGTGCGGGAGTTTTGCCTCTTTTATTTCACTCCAAGAGGCCTAATAAAAAGAAGCGGCGGATTTTAGTAAAATTTGCCGCTTCTTTTTATTAGGGTCATTTTCTGAAAGAAAATCCGGCAAAAAGCTTTGGGATTCGATGTCCCAAAACTTTTTGTTTACAATATTTAGGCAAAGGTATTGCTTAGTTTAAAAAAATAAGGTAAAATATTAATATGGGAGTGTAATTTTATATATATAATTTTATCAATTACATCTAACTTGTAGGCATTTCTTTTCTTCTAAAGTATTCAAATGATTTAACTTAAAAAAACAAAACTTAATACTATTTTGCATTTTCCAAGATTAAATATGGAGAGTGTTTTACATTGCTTTTTAAATTTTACCCCTTATATTAAGAATAGTTTGCATCTTTATATATTTTTTTCATTCTAATTGTTTCTTTTTTACAAGAAACAAAATACAAAAATACTTTTAACTAAAAGCATGATTAATACCAAAACAGAGGGGGATGTATTCTTATGTTGTCGAATATCTCAAGAAAGGTTATTAATTTAATTGTTTCATTTGTTTTTATTTTAACGCAGATATCTTTTGTAAGTATAGGTCTTATAACGGAGGATGTCTATGCGGCAACAAGTGCTTTTTCACAAATACAGGCAGAAAACTACAGCAGTGTGAACGGATCAAGGCTACAAGTAGTCAGTATACCTAGCGGCGGAAGTGCGATAGGCTATATAGAGGACGGCTACTATACTGTATATAACAATATAGACTTTGGTAGTGGAACATATTCGTTTAGGGCAAAAGTAGCAACCGAATCTACTACAAGAATCGAGATAAGAACGGGAAGTTCAAATGGTAATTTGTTGGGTACTTTGACTGTATCATCAACAGGTGGCTGGGATAATTACCAGGAGATGAGCTGTAGCGTAAACAATGTATCAGGAGTGCAAAACTTATACCTTGTGTATTCCGGGTCTGTGAATTTTGACTGGTTTATATTTTCCGGGTCATCAACATCAACC